>JAKAJW010000409.1 GCA_021813645.1 Pseudomonadota bacterium
TAGGGAACGGCCATGAAATGGACCCTGCCCAATACCCTTACCGTGCTCAGGCTCTTCGCGGCGCCCGGGGTGCCGGTGATGTTTCTCTATTTCACCCGACCCTGGGCCGACTGGTTCGCCCTCGGCCTCTTCGTCGTCGCCTCGGCGACGGATTGGATCGACGGCTACCTGGCCCGCCGCTGGGGTCAGGAATCGAAATTCGGCGCCATGCTCGACCCGATCGCCGACAAGGCGATGGTGGTGATCGCGCTGGTGGTGCTGACCGGCTATTCCGGCATGAACCCCTGGCTGATCCTGCCCGCCACTGCGATCCTGTTCCGCGAGGTCTTCGTCTCCGGCCTGCGCGAGTTCCTGGGCGACAAATCGGCCTATCTGAAGGTGACGAAGATCGCCAAATGGAAGACCACGCTACAGATGCTGGCCATCGCGACGCTTTTCCTGGGCACTGGGCTTTCCTATGTGGAAGACGAGGGCCTGGCGATCAAGCACTGGTCGGCCAGCACCGCCACTCAGTTGGGCCTGGTGCTGATCTGGATTGCGGCGGGGCTGACGCTGGCCACGGGCATCGACTATTTCGTCAAGGCGCTGCCGCATCTGAAGTCCGAGGTGAAACGATGATCGACGTGCTCTACTTCGCCTGGGTCCGCGAACGCATCGGCCTGCCGAAGGAGCGCCTCGCCACCTCCGCCGCCACCGTCGCCGAACTGGTCGCCGAACTGCGCAGCCGCGAAGACCGCTATGCCGCCGCCTTCGCCGATCTCGATGCCCTGCGGGTCGCGCTCGACCAGGAACTGAGCAGCTTCGACGCCCCCCTGGCCGGGGTGCGCGAGGTCGCCTTCTTCCCACCGATGACGGGTGGCTGACGTGGCCACCCGCGTCCAGGCCGCGCCCTTCGACCTCGCCGCCGAACTTGCCGGCTTCGGCCAGGGCCCCAAGGTCGGCGCGGTCGTCACCTTCACCGGCGTCGTGCGTGACGACAGCGGCACCCTCCGACACATGGAGATCGAGCACTACCCCGGCATGACCGAGCGCGCCATCGCCGCTATCGAAGCCGAAGCCGCCGCCCGCTGGAACCTCGTCGACAGCCTGATCGTCCACCGCTACGGCAAGCTCGCCCCCGGCGAGGCGATCATGATGGTCGCCACCGCCGCGCCTCATCGCGGCGATGCCTTCGCCGCCGCCGAGTATCTGATGGACTATCTGAAGTCCCGCGCGCCGTTCTGGAAGAAGGAATTCACCGCCGAGGGCGCCGAATGGGTCGCCGCCAAGTCGGATGACGAATCGGCGCTCACCCGCTGGTGAGGCGGTTTCCGAGAAAAATACTCGGCCATATTTACCCGAGCGAATTTATCGGATAAATCTCCTGCAAGCGCCGGCTCGGCGCCGAACTGGAGATGCCATGAACATCCTCGCGCAGGCGGCCCTGCTGGCCCTGCTCCTCGCCCCCTCCGCCGGGGCCGATACCGCGCCGCAGATCACCTTCGCCAATGGCAAGGCCGATCCCGCCCAACTCGAGGTGCCGGCCGGCCAGCCGGTCACGCTGACGGTGAAGAATGCCGGCAACCGGCCGATCGAATTCGAGAGCCACGCGCTGCATGTCGAGCGCATCCTCGCCCCCGGCGCCGAGTTGAAGCTGCCGCTGAAGCTGCCCGCCGGCCGCTACCCCTATATCGACGACTTCAATCCCGGCGCCAAAGGCGTCATCGTCGTGAAGTGAGGCTGCCATGCAGGGCCAGATCGTCTTCATTCTCTGGCGGGAAAGCATCGAGGCGCTGCTGGTTGTCGGCATCCTGTCGAGCTGGCTGGCCGAACGCCGGGCCGGACCGCGCGCCCGCGCCTTTCTCTGGGGCGGCGTCGCCGCCGGCCTCGCGCTGGCGCTCGGCTTCGCCGCGCTGATCCTCGGCCTCTCCAACCTGCTTTCCGCCGCGCTGCGCAGCGCGCTGATGACGGCGATGGTCTTCCTGGCCGCCGGGCTGATCCTGCAGATGGTGGTCTGGATGCGCGCCCACGGCCGCAGCCTGAAACGCGAGATGCAGGCCGGGCTCGACAGCGCCGCCGGCCAGCAGCGTTGGGGCGCGGTCTTCCTGCTCGCCATGATCGCGGTCGCCCGCGAGGGCAGCGAGACGGTGGTCTTCCTCTACGGCACGCTGGCCGCGGCCGGTGGCGGCAGCCTGACCCCGGTGCTGGCCGCCATGGCCGCCGGCCTGGTTGCCGCCGCCGCCACCTATGCGCTGCTGCGGCTCGGCAGCCGGCTATTGCCCTGGCGGCGCTTCTTCCGGCTGTCCGAGGTGCTGCTGCTGCTACTTGGCTGCGCCCTCTTCACCACCGGCGCCGGCGACCTCGTCGCCCAGGGCGTGCTGCCCTTCGGCCCGCCGCTGTGGTCCAGCGCCGCCCTGCTCGACGACACCGGCGGCATCGGCGGCCTGATCGCCGCGCTCACCGGCTACCGCGCCCAGCCCGATGCGGTGACGCTCGGCGCCTGGTTGGTCTACTGGGCCGTCGTCGGGTTGGCGCTACACCAGCAGCGGCGCCGCGGCGCAGCACTCGCGGCGCAAACGCGCACATAGTCTGTTCGCCAAAGCACAAGGCGCCCGCGCGCCCCCTGATCTACGTCAAGGTCGCGGTCGGCTGGTCCCGGCACGTTAACCTCGCGCGCCAACTGGCGCTTGACATAAGAAGGACCAAGCCATGCTCTCGAAATCCACGCTCGCGGCGGCCCGCCGCCCGGCCTTGATCGCTTTGGTCGCCGGCCTCACCTTCGCTGCACCGGCATTCGCCGCCGGCGTCGCCGGCGACGCCCACACCGGCCGGGCGCTCTTCCTCAGCCACTGCGCCGTCTGTCACAAGGCCAACGCCGCCGGCGGCATCAAGCTCGGCGACACCACCTCCGCCGACCTGCAGGCCCCTGGCCTGGAATCCCAGTATCACGAAAACGACGCGCTGATTAAGCGGGCGATCCTCGACGGCGAAGACGAAGAGGGCGGCCAGCTCGACAAGATCATGCCGCGTTGGGCCAAGAAGGGCCTCACCGATGCCCAGGCCAACGACATCATCGCCTATCTGCACACGGTGAAGACCTCGGACTGACCCCGTGCCCGGGCGCCGTCGGGGGAGGCGGCAGCCCCCCGGCCGGCCCCGCGCGGGCCGGCCGGCGCAAGAGACCGGCGCCGGCGATCGTCGCGCCCATCCCGCCAAGCCCGTCCCGTCACGCCCGTTTCCCGGGCCGCCCGTTTCCCGGATCCGGCCGAGGTCGGCTCAGCCCTGGTTCATCCGCTCGATATAGGCGCGCATCTCTTCGGCCTCGCGGCGGGCATCGCGCAACCCGTCCATCGCCGCGCGCAGCTCCGCCTCGGTCTGGCTCAGCTGGTTGGTCAGCTCCGCTTCGCGCGCCTCGATATAGCCGATCGCCTGGTCGCGGTTTTCCTCTGCCTCGTGCAGCGCCTGCGCCATCCGGTCCAACTCGCCCATATCCGCCTGGCTGACCCGGGTGAACCGGTGCAACAGCCAATAGGCGAACCAGCCGAGCGCGAAGGCAACGAACAGCAACGTGGCGGTCACGTAGATGAATTGCGTTCTGTCCATGGCTCTCCCGCCTCGCTACTTGTCGCCCGGCCGAGGCATCGGCATCAGCCCCGGCACCTCTGGCCGCTTCGTCTGATCGGTGGCGGCCTTGGCGCCATCGCCAGCCTGCGATGACGCCGCAGCCCCGTCACCTGCGGCCCCGTCACCCGCGGCCCCGGCGGCAGGCGCCGGATCGCCGGCCGGATCACTCGCCGCGGCGCCCTTGTCGGGCGCGTCCGACTGCAGGGTGATCTCGATCCGACGGTTGGCCTCGCGCCCGGTCTCGGTGCCGTTGTCGGCGATCGGATGCGCCTCGCCATAGCCGCGGGCGACGATATTACCGACCAGCACCCGGCGGTTCAGCAGCGCCTGCAGCACCGCCTGCGCCCGCGACTGGCTCAGCGCCAGGTTCATCTCGGCCCGGCCCTGGCTGTCGGTGTAGCCGGCGATTTCCAGCTTGGCGTCGGGGCATTTGCGCAGCTCGGCCGCCACCGCGTCGAGCGTCGGCGCCGCGTCTGCGGTGAACGTGTCCGACCCCGACTCGAAATTGATCTTGTGCACGGCCATCGCCTTCTGCACCGCCGCCACGCAGTCCGCCGGCGTCGGCTGCCCCGCCTTGGCGTCGAGCCGCTTGTCGTAGGTCACCTTGATGGTGAAATTCTGCCCCGGGCCGAGTTGATCCGACAGGATGCGCGAGATCTGGTCCTGCGCGTCCTGCGCCCCCGAGATGCCGGAGATCGCCACCAGCTCCGGCTGCACCAGCAGCGCGCCCTCGTGCAGCAGCGACAGCGCCTGCAACCCAGCCAGAACCCGGATCGGCCAGCCGTCCGGCAGCTTGTCGTCGCTCCGCGTCGCGGTCAGCACCTTGCTGGCGCCGAACCGCGCCTTGGCATAGCTGTCCACCGCGTCGCGCATCCGTTCGTCGGTCAGCCGGCCGCGCAGTGCCACCGTGCCATCGGCGGCCAGCGAGGCGGTGAACTCGGTCGGCCCGGCGGCACTTGGCGCTTTCGGCGGCTTGGCCCGCGAGGCGGTCAGCGAAAACACATCGGGCAGCTTGGCGCTGAGCTCGCCCGCCACCCGATCGAACAGCGTCTGCTCCACCGTGTAGGGCGCCAGCAGCGTCACATCGGCATCCGAGAAGGTGATCGACCCCTGGCCGAGTTCCTTGACCGCGAGAATGCCCAATTCGGCCGCCGCCGCCCAATGCGGCGAGGGCACACCCATGCCGACGGTGCAGCGCACCTTGCCCTTCACCCCGGCGGCCACGCCAGCCCGAATGA
Source organism: Pseudomonadota bacterium (assembly GCA_021813645.1). Classification (GTDB taxonomy): domain Bacteria; phylum Pseudomonadota; class Alphaproteobacteria; order Rhodobacterales; family Rhodobacteraceae; genus Solirhodobacter. The sequence goes on from JAKAJW010000409.1 coordinate 4,842, forward strand.
TCTGCTCGCGCGCGCGATCGGTGTCAGCCGAGCAGGCATCGAAATGCGCCCCTTGCTCGTCGATCACGAAGCGCAGCGTGAAGGGCGCGATCACCGGGCGCGGCGCCGAGATTTCCACCGCGACCTTCAGCCCGGACGGCGCGGCGCGGGCCAGCGAAGTCTCCAGGTTCTGCTGCTCGGCGATGCTGTCGGCATTGCCGGTCACCCGCACCTCGCCGGCCAGGATCGAGATCTTGGAATGCGGCAGCCGCGCCAGCGCCTCCAGCCCATAGGCCAGCGCCAGGTCCCAGCCCGGCGGAACGGGCGAATCGGCCGTCTCCAGCAGGTCGCTCACCTTGCCCGGCGCGTGCAGGTCGGTGACCTTCGCGGCGATCGTCGCGCGCCCGGTCGCCGCCGGCACCAAGCCAATCAGCGAAATGCCGTCGTCGTTGCGCAGCAGCTCCACCGAGAAGCGCGGCGGCGCGATGTCCTTGGTCGGCGCCGTCGTCATCGCGTCATGCACGCGCGACGCGTCGACCTCCGCATCCACCGCCGCCAGTACCTTGAACCGGGCCGCCTCGGTTGGCGCCGTGCCGGTCAGCTGCACTCGCAGGCCGTTGGTGGTGACATGCGCCCAGTCGTAGCCCTCGACCGAAAGCATATGCGAAACGATCTGCCGGGTCCGCCGCTCGACCCCCTTCACCGCCCAGACCGCCCCTAGATAACTCAGCAGCCCGGCCAATGCGAAAGCAGCGATGGCGATCAGGGTCTGCGATGAGCGCATGGGTAGAGCAGTCTCCGTGGGGCGGTTTCTTCCTAGACGCTGGTTTTCCCGGGATCAATCAAAGCTTCCGCCCCAAGGCAGAAAACGGCCCGCCCGCCGCCAGGTTTCGCAGGCACATCCGATCACATTAGCGCGGCCAGCAGCAGCGCCACTGCCGGGATCAGCCCGGCGTTGCGATTGGTGCGGAACAGTTTCAGGCAAACCGTCGGCTCGTCGATGTCGAGCTGCGTCAGCTGCCAGGCCAGGTGCCAGCCAAGCGCCCAGGCCCCGGCCAGGGCCACCGTCATCGACAGCGCCGAGACCCGCGGCGTCAGGGCCGCGATCATCGCCAGGCTCATCAGCAGCACCGTCAGGATGGCGAAGGCGCGCAGCCAGCCATGGGTGTCGGTGCCGAACAGCCGCGCCGTCGACTTCACCCCGATCAGCGCGTCGTCCTCCTTGTCCTGATGGGCATAGATCGTGTCGTAGAACAGCGTCCAGGCGATCCCCGCCAGATAAAGGGTGATCGACGGTCCGCCGATCCGCCCGGTATGCGCCGTCCAGGCCAAGAGCGCACCCCAGTTGAACGCAAGCCCCAGGAAGACCTGCGGCCACCAGGTGAACCGCTTGGCGAAGGGATAGATCGCCACCAGCGCCAGCGAGCCGACGCCGAGCCAGATCGCCGCATCGTTGAAGGTCAAGAGCAGCACGAAGGCCACCAGCGCCTGCGCCACCATCCAGCCCATCGCCTGGGCCACCGTCACCTGCCCCGAGGGAATCGGCCGCGACCGGGTGCGCGCCACCTGGGCGTCGAACTCGCGGTCGGTGATGTCGTTCCAGGTGCAGCCGGCGCCGCGCATCAGCCAGG
>JAKAJW010000328.1 GCA_021813645.1 Pseudomonadota bacterium
CAGTTCGACGACCTTCAGGCGCTGCAGGGGCGGCGCCCTCCTATCCGTTCTTCGCCAGTTGGGCGTCGAGGATCTTGGACATTTCGGCGTAAGACATGTTCTCGTAGGTGGTGCCGTCGATCACGAAGGACGGCGTGCCCTTGATCTTGTCGGCCGCGGTATCCTTCTGGAACTTCGCCACCAGGGCCTGCGCCATGGCGCCGTCGTTCATGCATTGGTCAAGCTGATCGTTGGTCAGCCCGGCCTCGGTGCCGATCTTGCGGATGTTGGCCACCGCCTGGTTCGGGTTGTCGGTCGCCGCCCATTGCTGCTGCGTGTTGTAAAGGATGTCGACCACGCCGAAATAGCGCATCGGCCCGGCGCAATGCGCCATCATCCCGGCCCAGAGGCCATATTTGTCGAAATAGACCTCGCGGAAGGTGAAGCGAACCTTGCCGGTGTCGATGTAGTTCTTCTTCACCAACGGCCAGACCGAGGCATGGAATTCCTCGCAATGCGGGCAGGTGAACGAGCCATATTCGATCATCGTCACCTTGGCGTTGGGATTGCCCATCGACATGTCGGGCACATCCGGCAGCTTGGCATCCGCGGCCGGGGTCGTCGTGTCGGCCATCGCCGGCGTCGCGCCGAGGCTCAGCGAGCTCGAACGCAGCAGCGTCTCGCCCGGTCCCTGGTTCAGCCACCAGAAGCCGCCCGCCACTAGCGACGCGCCACCCAGCGCCAGGACCATCCGTCTATTCGCCATAAAGTCAGCCTTTCCGTTTTCCGGCCTGAACCTGCCCGGCCGACGTTTGCCCGGTTTCGGTTCGTCCCGACCGTGTTAAGACATTCTGCCCCAGTGCTTCAAGCGCCGCCCTGAGGCCCGCATCCTGCACCGTGTGCACAGCCTCTGCGGCCGCCCGCACAACCGCCGGTACCGGCCGCGGTGGCGCCACGGTCTTCGGCGCGAAGGCCACGCGCCCCTCGGCAAAGCCGATCGGCGCCGTCTGGGTCACCAGCACCCGGCCGACGGCCGCATAGCCGTAGCAGGCGTTCACCTTTTCGCGGATGCGTTCCTTCTGCATCTCGACCAAGGGCGCGAAGGCCCCGGTGGACAACAGCGTCAGCGTCGCCCCCATCGCGCCGCGCCCATAGCCGATCTTCACCGGCAAGGCCATCGCGGCGATCTCCTCGCCGACCACTTCGGGCCAATGGGTCAGCAACCGGGAAACGGCAAAGCCGCGGCTCTCGCCGACGGTACGGATACGTTCCTTCAACAGCCCGGCGGCGGCCTCGAAGCCGCGCATCCTACGGCCGGGGGTCGAAGGTTTCGTCATTCTGGTCCATTCCTGCGTACGCGACTATTGTAAGCCCCGGCGAGCAAGACGCCAGCGGAAGAATGGGCGGGAGGCTAAAGATTGCGTGACGCTCAAGCGACGGCCGCGGCCCTGGGCGACCGGCTCCTGGCCTGGTACGACCGCCACGCCCGCGAGATGCCCTGGCGCATCGGCCCGATGGAGCGTGCCGCAGGCGCCCACCCCGACCCCTATCGCGTCTGGCTCTCCGAGGTGATGCTGCAGCAGACCACGGTCGCCGCCGTGCGCGACTACTTCCGCCGTTTCACCGAACGCTGGCCCACCGTCACCGCGCTGGCGGCCGCCGAGGATGCCGAGGTGATGGCCGAATGGGCCGGGCTCGGCTACTACGCGCGGGCGCGCAACCTGCTCAAATGCGCCCGCGCCGTGGCCTCGGCGCATGGCGGCCGCTTTCCCGCGACGGCGGCGGCATTGCGTGCGCTGCCCGGCATCGGCCCCTACACCGCCGCCGCCGTGGCCGCGATCGCCTTTGACGAGCCCGCGGTGGTGGTCGATGGCAATGTCGAGCGCGTCGTCGCCCGGCTCAACTGCGTGCAAACCCCGCTGCCGGCCGCCAAGCCGGAACTGGTGGCCCTGGCCGCCGCGCTTACCCCGCAGCGGCGACCGGGCGACCACGCCCAGGCAATGATGGACCTCGGCGCCACCGTCTGCACGCCGCGCAACCCGGCCTGCGGGCAGTGCCCGCTCGGCGACTTCTGCCAGGCGCGGGCCGTCGGCTTTGCAGCCGAGCTGCCGCGCCGCGCGCCGAAACCCGACAAGCCCACCCGATACGGCATCGCCTATCTCGCCCGCCGCGCCGACGGCGCCTGGCTGTTGGAGCGGCGGCCAGAGCGCGGGCTGCTCGGCGGGATGCTGGGCTGGCCCGGAACCGACTGGTCCGCCGACCCCGAGCCAGCGCCGCCGATCGCCGCGGACTGGCGCGACCCGGGCGTGGAGGTGCGTCACAGCTTCACCCATTTCCATTTGCGCCTTGCGCTGCGGGTGGCCGACGTCCCCACGCGGATCCTCCCCCGCCGGGGCGCCTTCCTGCCGCCCGAAGCCTTCCGCCCTGCCGACCTGCCCACGGTGATGCGCAAAGCCTTCGATCTGGCGCGCTCCGCCTTCCCAGCAATTGAGCCGAAGCCGGAAAGCGTGTTCTATGCCAATCAGGGACGAACGCAGGAGGAGGCAGAGCATGATCCCGGCCGATGAGGTCGCGCGTCCCGGCAACGCTCTTCCGTTCTGGCTTTCGCTCGGCACCGTGCCGCTTGCAGTCCTGGGGGCGGTGCAGGGCGGCTGGACGGTGATCCTTCTGCCGCTCTATGCCGAAGGCCTGTTCAGCCTGCTCGATGCGCTTCTCGGCCTCTATACCGAGAATGCCGACCCCGCGACCCCACCAGAGCGGCTGTTCTGGTATCGGCTCATCACCCTGATCTGGGCGCCGATCGAGGCACTCGTCCTTTACGGCACCATCTTCTACGTTGCCCACTTCGGCCATTTGTCCGGGGTGGAGATGCTGGTCCTGTTCTTCGGCATGGGCGTCATCAGCGGAACGGTCGGCATCAACTACAGCCACGAGCTGATGCATCAGAAACCTGCGGCGGAACGCTGGCTGGCCGATCTGCTGCTCGCCATGGTGCTCTACGGCCATTTCCGCTCCGAGCATCTCCGCGTCCACCACCCCTGGGTCGGCACCCCGCGCGATGCCGTCACGGCGCGCTACAACGAGGGCTTCCACCGTTTCTTCCCGCGGGTCTTGGCGCAGTGCCACGCCTCTGCCTTCCGGGCGGAGCGCGCGCTGCTGGCCCGAGCGGGGCGGCCATGGTGGCATGGCTCGAATCCGTTCTGGCGCTACTGGGCGCTCGCGGCGCTGACTTTGGCGCTGGCCTTCCTTGCCGGCGGCGCGCTCGGCCTCGGCCTGTTCCTCTTCCAGGCCTTCGTCGCGGTCTGGCAGCTCGAGCTCGTCAACTACATCGAACATTACGGCCTGACCCGGCGCCATCTGGGCGAAGGCCGCTACGAACGCGTCCAGCCGCGCCACAGCTGGAACGCCGCGCACCGCGCCTCGAACTGGCTGCTCATCAACCTGCAGCGCCATTCCGACCACCATTACAAGCCGGACCGACGTTTCCCCCTGCTGCAGAACCACGACACCACTGAGGCCCCGCAGCTGCCGTTCAGCTATCCGCTGATGACCATGGCGGCCATGGTGCCGCCGCTTTGGCGACGTGTCATGAACCACAGGGTGCGGGCCTGGCGGCGGCAGTTCTACCCCGACGTCGCGGATTGGCGGCCCTACAACAAGGCGCTGAACCCGCAACCGCACGGCGCATCCTGAGGTCGCGAAGGATGAGCGAAGGTTTCTACTTCCTGCTCTACCTTGGCGTCGAGTTTGCCGCCCTTCTTTGCATCCGCGCCGTGCTGACCCATGGCCGCACGCCGCAGGGCACGGTTGCCTGGGTCGTCTTCCTGATCGCCGCGCCGCATTTCGCCGTGCCGGTGTTTCTGATCTTCGGCCATCGGCGCTATCCCGGCTATATCGCCACCCGCCGCATGCTGCACGGCGAGTTGGTCGCGCTGCGCGAGGCGGCGGCCCAGAATGCGCCACTGCGCCCCACCGAGGATGCGGCGGAGAAAGACCGCCTGCGCGCCTTCGAGCGATTGGCCGGCGTGCCGCTGTCCTCGGGCAACGCGCTGAAGCTTCTGATCGACGGCACACAGGCCTTTCCGGAAATCTTTGCGGCTGTCGAGGCGGCCCGCTCCTTCGTCCTGGTACAATTCTACACCTTCAACGACGACGCGCTCGGCCGGGAGTTCGGCGAACGGCTGATCGACCGCGCCCGCGCCGGGGTGCAGGTCCATCTGCTCTACGATGCGATCGGCAGCAGGGTATCGCGCCGTTATCTGGCCGAACTTCGCGCTGCCGGGGTGCAGGTGCGCGACTTTCACGCGATCAGGCGCAGCCGCGGCCGCCTGCAGATCAACTTCCGCAATCACCGCAAGATCGTCGTGGTGGACGGCGAGATCGGCTTCACGGGCGGGCTGAACCTCGCCGATGCCTATATCGGTCGCGCCGCCCGCCTATCGCCCTGGCGCGACACGATGGTCCGGGTGAAAGGCCCCTGCGTCGCCCAACTGCAATACGTCTTCGCCGAAGACTGGCTATGGTCCTCGGGCGAGAAGCTCGCGCTGGACTGGTCGCCGCGTCCCGAACCGGGCGGCACCAACGCGCTGGTGCTCGCCCCCGGGCCGGCCGACCCACAGGAAACCGGCAGCCTCTACTTCGCTGCCGCCCTAGCCGCCGCCCGCCGCCGCATCTGGATTGCCAGCGCCTATTTCGTGCCCGATATCGACGTGCTGACCGCGCTGAAGGCCGCGGCGCTGCGCGGGGTCGAGGTGCGGTTGCTGGTGCCCGACAAGCGCGACCACTGGCTGGTCTGGCTCGCCGCCTTCGCCTTCATCGACGAGGCGAAGGGCGCCGGCATCGAGATCTGGCGCTACCTGGACGGCTTCCATCACCAGAAGGTGCTGCTGATCGACGACGACATCGCTTCGGTCGGCTCGATCAACCTCGACAACCGCTCCTGTAGGCTCAATTTCGAGGTGACACTGATCGCCGCCGACCGCGACTTCGCCGCCGATGTCGCGCAGATGCTGGAGGCCGACTTCGCCCTGGCCCGCCGCGGCGGACCAAGCCTGTCGCACCAGCCCAATCGACTCATTCAGATCGCCGCGCCGCTCGCCCGTCTACTGGCACCGGTTCTCTAGGCCGCGGCCGGCCCCGGGACCTGTTGGCCCCTGGGGCAGCGAAGCGGCGGGGCCGCCTCAGTGCGTCCGGCCGTCGCCGGCCAGCATTTCGGCGCGGATCTGCTGGCGCAGCAGGTCGATCGGGATCAACTGCCCCTCGCGCCTGAAGTGCCAGTAGGTCCAGCCGTTGCAGGAGGGCGCGCCCTCGTAAGCGGCACCGACCTGATGGATCGAGCCGGTCATGTCGCGCCCGACGAGCGTGCCGTCGGCCCGCACCTTGGCCTTAAAGCGGTTTCCGATCGAGAAAAGCTCCTCGCCGGGCCGCAGCATACCGCGCTCGACAAGCTGCCCGAAGGGGACCCGCGGCTCCGCACGCTTGGAACCGGTTACCTCCAGCGCCGAGGCGTCGAGTGGGCGCACGCGGGAAAGCCGCGCCTCCGCCGCCCGGCGGTAGCTCTCCTCGCGTTCGATGCCGATGAAGTTGCGGCCAAGCATCTTGGCCACCGCGCCGGTCGTGCCCGTGCCGAAGAACGGATCGAGCACCACGTCGCCCGGATTGGTCGTGCCGATCAGAACCCGGTGCAGCAGCGCCTCGGGCTTCTGCGTCGGATGCGCCTTGTCGCCGTGCTCGTCCTTCAGCCGCTCCGAGCCAGTGCAGAGCGGGATCACCCAGTCCGACCGCATCTGCACGCCCTCGTTCAGCGCTTTCAGCGCCTCGTAGTTGAAGGTGTAGCGGCTCGCCTCCTCCTTGGAGGCCCAGATCAGCGTCTCATGCGCGTTGGTGAAGCGCTTGCCGCGGAAATTCGGCATCGGATTGGCCTTGCGCCAGACCACGTCGTTCAGGATCCAGAAGCCCTGGTTCTGCAATTCGGCGCCGAGCCGGAACACGTTGTGATAGCTGCCGATCACCCAGATCGCCCCGTTCGGCTTGAGCAGCCGGCGCGCCGCCGACAGCCAATCACGGGTGAAGGCGTCATAGGCGCCGAAGGAAGAGAACTGGTCCCAATGATCGTCCACCGCGTCGACGCGGGAATTGTCCGGCCGGTGCAGGTCGCCGCGAAGCTGCAGGTTGTAGGGCGGGTCAGCGAAGATCAGATCGACAGAAGCTTCCGGCAGCGAGCGCATCTGCTCGATGCAGTCGCCCGCGAGAATCTGGTTCAGCGGAAGCGCCTGCGCTTCCCGGATCTGGGTCTTCGTCGTCATCTCTGCCTCTTATCTTGCGCTTGGCGCTTGTGGCAAAAGATGAGTCATCCCCGATTCGGCGTCAAATTCTTTTTTGAATCAATGAGTTATCAAAGATGCTTGCTACAACATATTG
>JAKAJW010000415.1 GCA_021813645.1 Pseudomonadota bacterium
ATCTCGGCCAGGAAGGTGCCGCAGATATTGGTCAGGCCGATCAGCGCGATCGAAGTGGCGCCCAGTGCCGAGGTGGTCGAGATGCCGAGCGCGGCGAGCGGACCGGTGGGCGAAATCGCGCCACAGGTCTCGGTGACCAGCGCAGGAAAATGCGCGGTGAGAAAGCCGAGTTGGTAGCCGCAGGAGAAGAAGCCGACGAAGATCAGCGTGAAGCTCGGATCCCGGAAGGCGCGCGCGACGACGGTGGAAAGCTTCTCGCCCGCCGCCGCGGGGCGGTTGGCCGTTGGGGCGGTTAGGAAGGGCAGGGTTGCGAGCGTTGTCAGGATCGCTGCCGCCAGCACCAGGAACACCGTCGACAGGGCGACATGAGTCAGGAGCGCCTGTGCCGCCAGCGGCCCGATCACCTGACCGAACGACCCGGCCGCAGTGGCGATACCGAGGGCGAGGCTGCGATGTTCGGGTGCCGCGGCACGGCCGACGATGGCCAGGACCGTGCCGAAGCCGATACCGGCGATGCCGAAGCCGACCATCACCTCAAGCAGTTGATACTGCCCGGGCGTGACGGCGAAAGCCGACAGCACAAGCCCGCCGGCATAAAGCAGGGCGCCCAGGATCACCGCGCGCCGGTCCCCGAACCGCTCGGCCAGGGCGCCGAACATCGGCTGGCCGATGCCCCAGGCCAGGTTCTGGATCGCGATGGCGAAAGAAAACGCCTCGCGCGGCCAGCCGAAATCGCGTGCGATCGGGATTTGAAACACACCGAAGCTCGAGCGGATCGCGAAGCTCACGATCAGAACCAGCGCGCCGGCGACGAGCACGGGCGAGATCAGGCGGGGGCGAACCGTGTCCATCGGAATCTCCGCTCTCAGACCCGGCTGAAGATGCCGCAAGGCACATCGCTGTCCAATGACGATTTGTGGCCCCCCGCATCATCTTTCCTTATCAGGGCGCGGTTAGTATACGGCCGTATGCGCGAAACGCTGACCGAGATCTACGACGAGTGCATCGCCAAGGGCAGGCTGCGCGCCGACGCCGCCCAGCGCTCGGTGCTGCCGCAACTCGACGGCATTCGGAGCTGGCTGGAAGAGACCTCCGCCCGCCGCCGCGGCCTGCTTGGCGGATTGTTCGGCAAGCCCGCGCCGGCGCCGAAAGGGCTCTATCTCTGGGGAGGCGTCGGGCGCGGCAAGTCAATGCTGATGGACCTCTTCATGGAGGCCACCGAGATCGAGCGGAAGCGGCGGGTGCATTTCCACGCCTTCATGCAAGAGGTCCAGAAGGGCCTCGAGGCAGCGCGCAAGACCCATGCTGAGGACGCGCTGCAACCCGTCGCGGAAAGCGTGATCGCCAAGACGCGGCTCCTGTGCTTCGACGAGATGCAGATCACCGACATCGCCGACGCGATGATCGTCGGCCGGCTGTTCCAGAAGCTGTTCGATGCCGGCGTGGTGGTGGTGACGACGTCCAACCGCGTGCCAGACGATCTGTACAAGGATGGGCTGAATCGGGCGATCTTCCTGCCCTTCATCGCGCTGCTGAAAGAGCGCATGGAGGTCGTCGAGTTGGAGTCAGAGACCGACTATCGCCAACACCGCCTCCAAGGCGCCAAGGTCTGGTTCAGTCCCGCCGGCCCCGACCAGAAGCGGGCGATTTCGCAAATCTGGGCCGAGCTCACCGGCGGCGATCCGGGGACGCCCTTGAGCCTGCCGGTGAACGGTCGCGAACTGAAGCTCGAGCGGGTCCACAATGGCGTGGCCCGCGCCTCGTTCTGGGAGCTTTGTGCCCGGCCGCTCGGACCGGCCGACTACCTGGCGCTCGCCGGGGCGATCCGTGTTCTGGTGCTGGAGGATATCCCGCATCTGACCGCCTCGAACTACAACGAGGCCAAGCGGTTCGTGACGTTGATCGACACACTCTACGAGGCGCGGGTGCGGCTGGTCGCTTCGGCTGCCGACCTTCCCGAGCGGCTCTATGTCGAGGGCGAGGGCGCCTTCGAATTCGCCCGCACGGCCAGCCGCCTGCGCGAGATGCAAGGCGCCGACTGGGGCTGACCGCGCTAGCCGGGGCTGTCGCGCAACTGGACGTCGATCCGGCCGATGTGGCTGACCAGCCAGCCGTCTACCCGGTCCAGCAGTGCGTAGGCCTGGGTGCGGTCGAAGCCGTCGCGGTCGTAGCGTCTGGTTTCCTCGTCGACCATCTGCAGGAAACCCGCGTGCTCGCGCCGGTTGCGTGCGGCAATCGGGCATCGCCGTGCCAACATGCACTCGTCCTCATAGGTGAAATGCGCCTTGGCATAGGCCCGCAGGAATTCCAGGAAGAGGTCGTAGGTCTTTATCCCCTCGCCGGCCTCCATCGTCTCGCGAAATTGCTCGCTTGAGGCGAACAGTGTCTTGTGCTGTTCGTCGATGGCAGGCAGGCCGGTCGCATAGATGGGCTGCCACTTCATCCGCCCCTCCCGTTCCCCAGATCGTCCCCTGGTGGTAAGCATATGAGACGAAACAGGCGGCGCGATAGGAATTCTTTGGCTCCAGAGGGCACCCCGACGCTCATCCCGCGGCGCGCCGTCCCGGGCCGATCTAGGCGCCGGTAGCGCAAGCGTTTTGTTGATTTTCAGCGCCCCGGCGCCCCGGGTCAGGCCAGCAGATCCCGCACCATGGGGATCACCCGGCGGCCGTAGAGCTCGATCGAACGCATCAACTCTTCGTGTGGCATCGGCCCCGAGGCGTATTTCAGATCGAAACGACCGAGCCCGAGCGCGCGGGCGGTGGCGGCGATCTTGCGTGCAACCGTTTCGGGCGAGCCGACGTAGAGCGCGCCATGATCGGCCTCGGCCTCGAACTGCGCGCGCGCCATCGGTGGCCAGCCGCGCTCCGCCCCGATCTTGTCGTGTAGCGCCTTGTAATGCGGCCAGAGCGCCTCGCGGGCCGCCTCGTCCGTATCGCCGACGTGGCCGGGCGAGTGGACGCCGAGCGGACGGGGCGCCCGGCCGACCTCGTTGCAGGCGCGGAGATAAAGATCGACATGCGGCCGGAACCGCCGCGCGTCGCCGCCGATGATCGCCAGCATCATCGGCAGATCGTGAACGACACAGCGAACCACCGATTCCGGGCTGCCGCCGACCCCGACCCAAGCGGTGAACGGCTGGCCAAGTCGAGGAAAGACCTGCTGATCGTTCAGCGCCGCCCGGGTCTGGCCGGACCAGGTGACTCGCGGCTCGCGCAGCAGGCGGACAAAAAGGTCGAGCTTTTCCTCGAAGAGCTGTTCGTAGTTTCCCAGGTCGAAGCCGAACAGGCCAAAGCTTTCGGTGAAGGAGCCGCGACCGATAATCGCTTCCGCGCGGCCGCCAGAGACGGCGTTCAGGGTCGAAAACCGCTCGAACACGCGCACCGGATCGTCGGTGGACAGCACGGTGACCGCGGTGCCGAGCCGGATCGTGCGGGTTTGCCCGGCGATCGCCGCCAGCACGATTTCCGGTGCCGAGATGGCGAAATCCCGTCGGTGATGTTCGCCCAGCCCGATGAAGTCGATGCCGAGGCTATCGGCGAGCACCGCTTCCTCGACCACGTCGCGCAGCACCTGGTCATGCGGCTTCAGCCTGCCGTCCGGGGCTCGGCTGACATCGCCGAAAGTGTCGAGGCCGAGTTCGATCGTCGGGGACATGGGGCGCTCCTTGGGGTCGCGGCAAGGCTAATTCCACGCCAGACAAAGGAAAAGGTGCGGCGGCGCACATCCGGCCTTCGCGTTTGGCGAGGCGGGCGACGCCCTAACCGTTGTCGCGCAAGATCGAGCCGGCGAGATAGAGTGAACCGCAGATCAAGACCCGGGCCCTGGGATCCTCGGCCACGATCGCTGCGAGTGCGGCTGCGACCGAGGCCGCCGTCGTAGCCACCATGCCGGCGGCGATTGCGGCGTCACGGGTCGCGTCGGCCGGTAGCGTCGCCTCGGCACCAGGGATCGACACCGCATGAAGCTGCCGGGCATGGGTCGCCAGCGGACGCAGATAGCCTCCGATGTCCTTGGTGTTGAGCATACCGCAGATCAGATAGGTCGGCCGTGGCGGCATCTGGGCCAGCGTCGCTGCTACCGCCTCGCCGCCCGCGGGATTGTGGCCGCCGTCGAGCCAGAGCTCAGCCTGTGGCGCACTCTCCGCCAGCGGGCCGCGGCGCAGGCGCTGCATCCGGGCCGGCCAGAAAGCGTGCGTGACTGCGGCTTCGCATGCCGCCTCGCCAAAGCCGAGATGGCGCAGTGCCATCACCGCGGCGCCGGCATTGTCGATCTGATGCGGGCCCGGCAGGTTGGGCCGCGGCAGATCGAGCAGGCCGGTCTCGTCCTGGAACACCAGCCGTCCGGCCTCTTCTCGGGCGTGCCAGTGCTGGCCATGGACTAGCAACGGCGCGGCGAGCCGGGCCGCGCGGGCCTCGATGACGGCGAGGCCCTCGGGCGTCTGCGGCCCGACCACGCAGGGTGTCCCGCGCTTCAGGATGCCCGCTTTCTCGCCGGCGATTTCGGCCACAGTCTCGCCGAGGTATTGCTGATGGTCGAGCGATACCGGGGTAATCACCGTCAGTGCCGGCTTCTCGACAACATTGGTTGCGTCGAGGCGGCCGCCGAGCCCGACTTCCAACAGCAGCGCATCGGCCGGCGTGCGCGCGAAGGCCAGAAAGGCGGCGCAGGTAGTGATTTCGAAAAAGGTGATCGGCACGCCGGCGTTCACCCGTTCGCATTCCTCCAGCAGCGCCGAAAGTTCGGCTTCGGAGATCAACTCCCCGGCCACCCGGATGCGCTCGTGAAACCGGGCGAGATGCGGCGAGGTATAGGCGTGGACCCGTTTGCCCGCAGCCTCCATGCCGGCGCGGATCATCGCTTGGGTCGAGCCCTTGCCGTTGGTCCCGGCGATATGGATCACCGGTGGCAGGTCGCGTTCGGGATGGCCGAGCGCGGCCAGCAGGCGCTCCATCCGCTCCAGCGTCAGGTCGATGATCTTCGGGTGCAGCGACATCAGCCGGTCGAGGATGATGTCGGATGCGGCCGCAGTGCCGGCTGTGACTTCGGTCAGGGCAATGGTCACGATCCGCCCGCTTTGCCCGCCGCCGGGGCGGCCTCCGGCGCGGCGGTCTCGACGGACTTCGGCGGCGGCAAGTCGCCCTTCACCGCCGGCGGCTTGCCGGTCAGGAGCCGCACCAGCGCGATCAGCTCGTCGCGCAGCGCCTTACGATGGGTCACCCGGTCGAGCATACCGTGATCGAGTAGGTATTCCGCGCGCTGGAACCCCTCGGGCAGCTTCTCCCGGATGGTCTGTTCGATCACGCGAGGCCCGGCGAAGCAAATCAGCGCGTTGGGTTCCGAGAGCTGCACGTCGCCCAGCATCGCATAGGACGCGGTCACCCCACCGGTGGTCGGGTGGGTCAGCACGACGATATAGGGAAGCCCCGCCTCCTTGAGCATCTGCACCGCGACTGTCGTGCGCGGCATCTGCATCAGGCTCAGGATACCCTCTTGCATGCGCGCCCCGCCGGCGGCGGAAAACAGGATGAGCGGGCATTTCCGCTTCACCGCAACCTCTGCCGCCGCGATCAGCGCGTTGCCGACATACATCCCCATCGAGCCGGCCATGAAGGAAAAGTCCTGGCCGACTGCCACGACCTGCGTGCGGCCGATCTCGCCCTCGGCGACCAGCATCGCCTCTTTCTCGCCGGTGGCCTTTTGGGCGGTCTTCAACCGGTCGGGGTAGCGCTTCTGGTCGCGGAAGTGCAGCGGATCGGCCATCGGCTCGGGAACCTTCACCTCGGTGAAGATGCCGCCGTCGAACAGCGCCTTGAACCGGTCGCGTGGCGCAATGGCCATGTGGTGGTCGCACGAACTGCAGACATTCAGGTTGTCTGCCAGTTCGCGATGGAACAGCATGGTCCCGCACTCGGGGCACTTGGTCCAGAGATTCTCCGGCACCTCGCGGCGTGAGAACAGCGAGTTGATCTTCGGCCGGACGTAGTTGGAAATCCAGTTCATCGACTCTGCCGCCCTTCGATTTTCTGGCCGGTGAGATATGCCGCTAGGGCGGGAATTGCAATCGCATCCAGCCCTGGCAGTGGCGGGAGACGGGCGCCCCGCATGCCCGAAACGCTGCGCCAGGAGGCGAGTCCGCCTTCGGCCACGGCCGAATGAGCCGCGCTAAACCCTTGTGCGGTCAAACCGCCGCCGTTATTCCGAAGGCTGACTTTTCGGGAGGACGCCGCTTGACCAACCGTTTCGACAAATCGAAGCTTCCGAGCCGCCATGTGACCGAGGGGCCCGCTCGCGCGCCGCATCGGTCCTACTTCTATGCCATGGGGATCACCGAAGAGGAGATCCACCAGCCCTGGGTGGGCGTGGCAACCTGCTGGAACG
>JAKAJW010000360.1:0-837 GCA_021813645.1 Pseudomonadota bacterium
CCATCACCATCGACCGGCGCTTCGCCGACGTCACCTATCCGAGCTTCCTCGCCCACAGCCTGCCGACCATCGTGGTGATGACCGCCTTCGCCTATCGCATCCGCCGCGACGGGCTGCTGCGGCCGCGGCAGGCGCCGGTGATCGCTTGGGAGAAGGCGCTGTTCATTCTGCTGCAATGGCCCTGGGTGATCTGGGGCACGACGATGGCGCTGCGTGACTGGATCACCGGCCGCTTCGTCGATTTCCGCATCACCCCGAAGGGCGAGGACGCCGCCGGCCGGCTGCCGGGCAAGGTGCTGGCGGTCTATGTGGCGCTGGCCCTGGGTGCAGTGCTGCCGGTGCTCCTGATCCCGGGGGTCACCGAGGCGCGCGGCTTTTACCTCTTCGCGATCCTGAGCGCGCTGGCCTATGCCGCGCTCTTGGCGGTGATCATTGTTCAAGATCAAAGCCGAGCCCGGCCCAAAAGGCTACGCCGGTGGCAAGACCTCGGGGTTCAGCTCGGCGCGCTGGCGCTGGTGTCCGCGCTGATCGTCGAGGCGGGAATGCTGCGTGGCACCGAGGCCTTGCACGCCCTGTCGACCGGGCTGCAACCGCTGCAGTTGACGCGCGAGATCTATCGGGTCTCCGGGGCCGGAAGTTCGGAGAAGGGCGAGATCCTGTTCCGCTTCGCCCCGGAGTGGACGGGAACGGGCCAATAGGGCCCAGGTGACGGAGGTTGAGATGCGTATGACCCTATTCGAGCGGGCCTGGCACGGCGGACGGCTGGCGCTTGCGGCACTGACCCTCGCGGCGATGGCCGGTCTCGGCGCGGCGCCGGCCGCCCGCGCCGCCCCGCCG
>JAKAJW010000360.1:847-6358 GCA_021813645.1 Pseudomonadota bacterium
TCTACGATCCCGGCGGCTATTTCGCCAATGACAAGGACGTGCAGATCGAGCACCTGTTCCTGCCCTGGGAGGACGTCTATCTGCCCTCGCTGACCGAGGCGGACAAATACGCGCTGGCCCGCAAGCGCGCCCTGCTGGTGACGATCGAGCCCTGGACCTGGTCGCGGTCGGAACGCAACACGCCGCAGCACCTGCGCCGCGGCATCGCCGACGGCAGCTACGACGCCAACATGCGTGCGATCTGCCAGGTTCTGAACACGCTGCAAAGCCCGGTGACGGTCCGCTGGGGCCATGAGATGGACGACAACAACGGCCAGTTCATCTGGGCCGGCTGGGCGCCCAAGGACTATATCGCCGCCTATCGCCGGATGGTCGACGTCTGCCGCAAGGCCGCGCCGAAGGTGCGCTACATGTGGTCGCCGCTCGGCGATGCGGGGATGGAACGCTATTACCCCGGCGACAGCTATGTCGACCTGGTCGGCATCTCGGTCTTCGGCTTCCAGCCCTGGGACAAGGCGCATTACGGCCATGACCGCAGCTTCGAAGAGGTGATGGCCCCGCGCTACCAGCGGGCGGCGGCCTTCGGCAAGCCGGTCGTGGTGGCCGAACTCGGCTATTCCGGCGATCAGGCCTATGTCGACGCCTGGGAGAATCAGGTCCGCACGCTCGGGCCGAAATACCCCAAGCTGGTCGGCGTGGTCTACTTCAACTACCCGGAAGTCTACAACTGGCCGGGCGGCTTCGGACGGCCGGATTGGCGGGTTGACCACCGCGTTCTGAAGTAATCCCGGCAGGACTGGTACGGAATTGTGGCCGGCGCGGTCATCACCGCGCCGGCGTCATTCTGCCGACCTAATGCGATCCCGATATCGCCGCATTCCAATGTCATCCCTTGTGCCTATAGAAGTAGTGTCACCACGACCGCTCAACGCCTATAGCTGGGGTACACGGCCTCACCGCCGTCCCTCCGCAGACCCGGCGCCCGGTCCAACTCGACGAGGCACAGATGATCGAGAATTCGTCCAAGGCAGGCAAAGTTTTCGCCCTCGCTCTCCTGCTGCTGGCCGGCGCTACCAGCCCGGTCTTCGCCGCCGGGGGCACGGTGACCGGTCCCACGAAGGTCGTCCGCATCAAGACGGCCGCGCAGTTCAACTGGTTCGCCAACGGCCAGTCGGCCGCGGCGGCCACCGCCGCGAAGCAAGATCTGGTCCAGCAAGTCAGCCTCGGCCGCGGCAGCTGGATCTGCTCGCCCGCCGGCTTCGGCCACCAGTCGACCTGCATCGCCCGTTGATCGGGCGCCCCGCGCCGGGCCCTGCGGGCCCGACGTCACTGGCAGACGTCACGGGCAAACGTCACAGGCACAGGCCGGCAGCGCCGGCGGCAACGCACGATTTCTTGCGCGTCACCGCCCCGGCCCGCCGGCTTCGGCTCAGAAGTCGAACTTGACGCCCTGAGCGAGCGGCAACGCGGCGGAATAGTTCAC
Source organism: Pseudomonadota bacterium (assembly GCA_021813645.1). Taxonomy (GTDB): domain Bacteria; phylum Pseudomonadota; class Alphaproteobacteria; order Rhodobacterales; family Rhodobacteraceae; genus Solirhodobacter. The sequence continues at coordinate 2,331 of JAKAJW010000360.1, forward strand.
CGTATTGGTGGCCCGCCGCATATAGGCCTTCCAGGCGTCCGAGCCTGATTCGCGGCCACCGCCGGTCTCTTTCTCGCCGCCGAAGGCGCCGCCGATCTCGGCGCCCGAGGGGCCGATGTTGACATTGGCGATGCCGCAGTCAGACCCCACTGCAGACAGGAAGGTTTCCGCCTCGCGGAGATTCAGCGTGAAGATGCAGGACGACAGGCCCTGCGGCACGTCGTTCTGCAGCGCGATCGCCTCGTCCAGCGAGTCGTAGCCCATCACGTAGAGGATCGGGGCAAAGGTCTCTTCGCGCACGATCGCGCTCTGCGCCGGCATCTCGGCCAGCGCCGGCTCGACATAGGCGCCGCCCTGCGGCACGCCCTGGCCGACGGTGCGCCCGCCATGCACGGTGCCGCCTTCGGCCTTCGCCTGTTCCAGCGCGGCCAGCATACGGTCGCGCGCGGCGTGATCGATCAGAGGGCCGACCAGCGTCGTGGTGGCGCGCGGGTCGCCGATCGGCAGGCTGGCATAGGCCTTTACCAGCCGCTCGGTCAGCTCGGCGCGGATCGAGTTATGGGCGATCAGCCGGCGCAGCGAAGTGCAGCGCTGGCCGGCGGTGCCGACCGCCGAGAAGACGATGGCGCGCACCGCCATGTCGAGATCGGCCGAGGGCGCGACGATCATCGCGTTGTTGCCGCCCAGTTCGAGGATCGAGCGGCCGAACCGCTCGGCGACCTTCGGGCCGACGATGCGGCCCATCCGGGTCGAGCCGGTGGCCGAGACGATCGGCACCTCGCGCGAGGTGACCAGCGCCGCGCCCAGATCCGGCCCGCCGACCACCAGCTGGCAGAGCCCCTCGGGCGCGTCGCCGAAACGGGCCAGCGCGCGGGCCAGGATGTTCATCGTCGCCAGCGCGGTCAGCGGCGTCTTTTCCGACGGCTTCCAGATCACCGGATCGCCGCAGACCAGCGCCAGCGCCGCGTTCCAGGACCACACCGCAACCGGGAAGTTGAAGGCGGTGATGACGGCGCAGGGCCCCATCGGGTGCCAGCTTTCCATCATACGGTGGCCGGGCCGCTCCGAGGCGATGGTCAGGCCGTAGAGCTGGCGCGACAGGCCCACTGCGAAGTCGCAGATGTCGATCATCTCCTGCACCTCGCCGAGCCCTTCCGAGGCGATCTTGCCGGCCTCGAGCGTGACAAGGGCGCCGAGCGCGGCCTTGGCGGCGCGCAGCTCCTCGCCCAGAAGCCGCACCAACTCGCCCCGGCGCGGGGCCGGCACCTGGCGCCAGGCGCGGAAGGCGGCCTGGGCGCGGGCGATCACCGCCGGCATCTCGGCCGCCGGCGTGACGGCGACGCGGCCGATGTCCGCCCCGTCGATCGGCGAGCGGACGGCCAGGACGTCCGGCCCCTCGGCCCGGGCGGCGGCGGTCAGGTCGAGGGCGGCGAGGATCTCGGTCGTCTGCATGTCGGCGGCTCTCCGTTTGGCTGCGGCCAAGGGATGCACGCTCGCGGCGGCGAGGTCCAGCCCCCCTCTCCCGGCCCGCCGCCCCGGCCGGCGATTTGCCCGGCCGCGCGCCGCGCCGCCGGCAGCCCGCCAGCCGCAACAGCCAGAGTGCCCGGCCGCTCAGCCCCCCCGTTGCGCTATCCCGGCCACCCGGCTAGCCTGCCCCCATATCCGATCAGAAGGACGACAAAGATGCGCGACAATGCCCCGAACAGCTGGGAGAGCCGGGCGGACAAGAATTCGCTGTACGGCTTCACCGATCTGCCGACGATCCACGACCGCGGCGCGGTGGTGCTGACCCACGGCGAGGGGCCCTATGTGGTCGACGTCCACGGCCGGCGCTATCTCGACGCCAACTCCGGCCTGTGGAACATGGTGGCGGGCTTCGACCATCCCGGCCTGACCGCCGCCGCCAAGGCGCAATACGACCGCTTCCCCGGCTACCACGCCTTCTTCGGCCGGATGTCGGATCAGACCGTGCTGCTTTCGGAAAAGCTGATCGAGGTCTCGCCCTTCGAGACCGGCCGGGTGTTCTACACCAACTCCGGCTCCGAAGCGAACGACACGATGGTGAAGATCCTGTGGTTCCTCAATGCCGTCGAGGGCAATCCGCAGCGGCGCAAGATCCTCACCCGGATCAATTCCTACCACGGCGTCACCGCCGTCTCCGCCTCGATGACCGGCAAGCCCTACAATTCGGTCTTTGGCCTGCCGCTGCCCGGCTTCATCCATGTCGGCTGCCCGCATTACTGGCGCTTCGGCAAGGACGGCGAGACCGAGGCCGAATTCACCCAGCGGATGGCCAAGGAACTGGAGGCCACCATCATCAAGGAAGGCCCCGACACGATCGCCGGCTTCTTCGCCGAACCGGTGATGGGCGCCGGCGGCGTGATCCCGCCCTCGGCCGGCTATTTCCAGGCGATCCAGCCGATCCTGAAGAAATACGGCATCCCGCTCATTTCCGACGAGGTGATCTGCGGCTTCGGCCGGACCGGCAAGACCTGGGGCTGCGAAAGCTACGATTTCGTCCCCGACGCGATCATCTCCTCGAAGGTGCTGACGGCGGGCTATTTCCCGATGGGCGCGGTGATCCTCGGCGACGCGCTCGCGGCCCGGGTGCAGGCGGCCAGCGAGAAGGTCGAGGAATTCCCGCACGGCTTCACCTCCTCGGGCCATCCGGTCGGCTGCGCCATCGCGCTCAAGGCGATCGACGTGGTGATGAACGAGGGCCTGGCCGAAAACGTGCTGAAGCTGACGCCGAAATTCGAGGCCGGGCTGAAGCATCTGGCCGAGAACCCGAACATCGGTGAATGGCGCGGCAAGGGGCTGATGGGCGCGCTCGAGGCGGTGCAGGACAAGGCGACCAAGACGCCGTTCGACGCCAAGCTCTCGGTCTCCGAACGGATCGCCAATGCCTGCACCGATCAGGGCCTGATCTGCCGCCCGCTCGGCCAGGCCATCGTGCTCTGCCCGCCGTTCATCATGACCGAGGCGCAGATGGACGAGATGTTCGGCAAGCTCGAAGCCGCGTTGAAGAAGGTCTTCGCCGAAGTGGCATGAGCCGGGGCGACCCGGGATGAGATGGACTGCCCGCATCGCGATGGCCCTGGCGCTCGCCGCCGGCTTCGCGGTGTGGGAATTCCTCGGGATGATCGTCACCTTCGCCGTCGGCTACGGCCCCAAGGCCGTCCTGTGGACCGTGCTGGCGTTGTTCTGGACGATCTTCGGGGCGGCGGCCTGGGCCCTGCTTCGGCACGCCCGGCCGCATCGCGGCCTGCTCGCGGCGCTGGTGCCGCTGCCGACGGCCGCCGTCATGCTCTATGACGACTTCGCACTGCGGCAGATCTACTATGTGCCGTGGTATCTGGTCTTTCAGCTGGCCTGCTACGCGGCCGGCGCCGCGGCCTGGGCCCGGCTCGAGGTCCGGGCCGCCGGACGCCCCACCGGCGCGCCTTAGACCAGGCACCTAGAGCTTCGACAGCTTCGCCTGCAACTCGGCCAGCTGCTTCTTGATCTGGGCCAGATCGTCGGCGCTCTCGCCCGGGGTCTCGGCCTCCGCCTCCGGCCCGCTCGACTTGCCGCCCCAACCCGTCATCATCGACTTCAGGAAGGCCTGCTGCTGGCGCTGCATCGCCTCGAAGCCGGGCACGCTGGCCATCGGATTGGGCAGGCTGGCCCAGTTCTCCATCATCTTCGACTGGCCGTCGCGCAGCATCTCGAAGGACATCGCAAGAAACTGCGGCACCACGCTTTGGGCCTGGGTGGTATAGCTGCGCACCAGATCGGTCAGCACGTTGATCGGCAGCACGCTTTCGCCCCGGCTTTCGTGCTCGGCGATGATCTGCAGCAGATATTGCCGGGTCAGGTCGTCGCCGCTCTTCAGATCGATGATCTGCACCTCGCGCCCGGCACGGATGAACTTGGCGATATCCTCCAGCGTGACGTAGTCGGAGGTTTCGGTGTTATAAAGCCGACGGCTGGCATAGCGCTTGATCAGCAGCGGCTTTTCCGTCTCGGCCATCGGTCGCTCCCCCGAC
>JAKAJW010000469.1 GCA_021813645.1 Pseudomonadota bacterium
CACTTATTGTTTCGCCGCGCGACCGGTGGCGCGGCTCTCCCTGCCAGTTTCATAAAGGATAGGGTCTGTTCCGCTCGGCCGATCGCCCGACGCCTCGGGCCGGCGGGGCCGACGGGTGCTGCCGACGGGCGCGGCCGGCTCAGTCGGCCCCGGTCCGCCGGACCAGCCGCAGATCGGCGAGGATGGCGAAGACCGCCGGCGTCACGAACAGCGCCAGCAGCGTGGCCCCGCTCAGGCCGAAGGCGAGGCTGGCCACGATCGGGCGCAGGAACTGCGCCTGGGTCGATTGCTCGAACAGCAACGGCCCGAGCCCGGCGACGGTGGTGAGCGAGGTCAGGAAGATCGCCCGGAAGCGGTCGCGCACCGCGCTCACCCCGGCTTCGACGATATCGTCTCCCGCGTCGAAATGCGTCTTGATGAACTCGATCAGCAGAATCGAGTCGTTCACCACCACACCCGCGAGGGTCGCGAGCCCCACCAGGCTCGGCAGCGACAACTGCATGCCGAGCGCCAGATGGCCCCAGACCACGCCGATCACCCCCAGCGGAATGGCCGCCAGCACCGCGGCCGGCTGCAGGAAGCTGCGGAACTGGAAGGCGAGGATCAGGTAGACGCCGATCAGCCCGATGGCGAGGTTCTTGGCGAGGGAGGAGCCGGTGGTGGCGGTATCCTGCGCCTCTCCGACGACGACGACGCGCACGCCGGGCCGCTTCTCGGCGAGCTTCGGCAGATACTCCGCCCGCATCGCCGCGATCAGCTCCCGCGCATTGGCCACCGCCGGGTTGATGGAGCCGGTCACCGAGACGGTCCGCTCGCCGTTGATCCGGGTGATCCCGGCATAGCCGCGGGTCTCGGTGATGTCGGCCACGGCCGAGAGCGGGATCAGCGCGCCGTCCGGCCCGGCGATGCGGAGCCGGGCAATGTCGGCGGCGTCGGCGCGGTCGGCGGTGGCGAGCTGGGCCACGATGTCCACCTGGCCGAGCGCGTCCTGCACGGTCAGCCCGGTGTCGCCCTTGAAGGCGGCGCGCAGCACCGCGGCCACCCCCTGGGCGGTGACGCCGAGCGTGCTGGCCGCCGCGGGCTTCAGCGTCACCACATATTCCGGCTTGCCGGGGCGAAGGTCGTAGGTGACGTCGCGCACCCCGGCGAAGCCGCGGAAGAAGCCGCGCAGCTCGCGCGCCGTCGCCTCCAGGCCGGCGAGATCGGCGCCCTGCAGGCGGATGTCGATCGGCTTGCCGCCCACCCCGCGCTCTTTGTCGGTGAAGCGCAGCGCGGCCATGTCGGGCATCGGGCCGGTCAGCTGTTTCCAGCGGTCGAGGATCGCGGTGACCGAGGTCTTGCGCACCCCGGCCGGCAGCAACGCCGCGCTGACGGTGGCCATATGCGGCCCGTTCTCGGACACGTCGGCGTTCACGCCGTAGGAGACGGTCAGCTTCTCCACCAGCGGCTGGCCGCCCGGCTGCTTCGGCGTCTCCTCCGCGTTCAGCGCCTCGAGCGCGGCCACGACCGTCTTCACCCGCGCCTCGGTCAGCGCCAGCGGCCTGCCCTGAGCGAGCAGCAGCCGGGCCTCGACCGTATCGCTTTCGAGCACCGGGAAGCTCTGGAACTTCAGGAGCTTGCCGGTGATCGGCGCGATCGACACCAGGATCAGGAACAGCGCCAGGCCGAGCGTCAGGTAGCGGTAGCGCAGCGCCAGCCGCGCCAGCGGCACGATGGCGTTGTCGCGCAGCCAGTCGAACCCGCCATTCACGGCCCGGCTCACCGCGCCGGGGCGCAGGTCGCCCTCCAGCGCGTGGCGCAGGTGGTGTGGCAGGATCAAGAAGGCCTCGAACAAGCTGACGATCAGGGTGATGACCAGGACGATCGGCAGGAACTTCAGCACCGCCCCGATATTGCCCGCCATCATCCCGAGCGGACCGACGATCATCACCGTGGTCAGGAAGGAAGCGACGACGCCGGGCGCCACCTGCGCCGCGCCGTTCACGGCGGCCTCCAGCGCGGATTCGCCCCGTTGCCGGCGGCGGATGATGTTTTCCGAGATGACGATGGAATCGTCCATCAGCAGGCCGATGGCGACCAGCAGCGCCACCATGGTGATCATGTTGATGGTCAGCCCCATCAGCTGCATCACGAAGATGGTGCCGAGGAACGACACCGGCAGCCCCATCGCCACCCAGTACGAGAAGCGGAAGCCGAAGAACAGCCACATCACCGCCAAGACCAGCAGCAGGCCCTGCAGGCCGTTGGTCCGGATGATACGCAACCGATCGACGATATTGGCGGTGCTGTCTTGCGAGATGGCGAGCGAGATGCCCTTGGGCGCCTCGGCCCGCGCCGTCTCGAGCGCGCCCTGCAGCACCGTCATCACCCGCAGCGCATCCTGGCTCGCCGTCTTGGACACGTTGATGATGGCGGCCCGCTTGCCGTTGAACCAGGTCGCCACCGAGGGGTCGGCGAACCGCCGGCTGATGGTGGCGATCTCGCCCAGCCGCACCTCGCCGCCCGTGGCAGAGGCGACGATCGGGATCGTGGCGAGTTCCGCCGGCGTCCGCCGCTCGCCGGAAAAGCGGATCAGCGCGTCGCCGCGCGGCCCTTCGACCGTGCCGGCCGGCATGTCGAGGCTGTTGCGAGCGAGCGCCGTCTGCACATCGGCGATGGTGAGCCCATGCGCCTGCAGCGCGGCCGCCGAGATCTCCACCGCGATCTCGCGGCCGGAGAAGCCCGCCACATCGGCCTGCGAAATCGCCGGATTGCGCTTGAGTTGCTCGGCCAACCGGTCGGCATAGGCGTAGAGCACCGCCGGGTCCTCTGGCCCGGTGACGGCGACGGAGGCGACGCTGGCCACCCGCTCCACCACCCGGGTCACCGGCGCTTCCGCCTTGTCGGGCAGACCGGTGACGCCTTCCACCGCCGCCTTCACGTCCTGCGCGAAGCGGGTCATGTCGGCGCCCTCGACGATCTCGGCATCGATCACGGCGAGGTTGTCGCGCGCCTGGCAGCTGAGCTCGGCGAGATTCTCGACGGCGCGGATCGGATCCTCCGCCACCATGCAGATGCCGCGCTCCACCTCCGCCGGCGAGGCGCCGGGATAAGCGATCTTCACCTCAACCACCGAGGGCGGGATGACCGGGAACGTGTCGCGCTGAAGCGTCGGCAGGGCGAAAAGGCCGAGCGCGACCAGGGCGAACATCAGGATGTTGGCGGCGGTCCGGTGCCGCGCGAACAGCGCGATCATTGGCCCGCCTCACCTTTCGCCGCCGCCGCGATCTGGGCCCTGAGCGCCTTGTCCTCGACCGGCTTCACCGCCATGCCCGGCACCGCGACCGAGGGATCGGTGACCACCAGCCGGTCGCCCGGCTGCAGCCCGTCCGCGACGATCGCCGCGCCATCCATCACATAGGCCGTTTCGACCGGGCGCAGCTCCAGCGTGTTGTCCGTGCCGACCACCAGCGCCCTGCCCTCCTGGATCGCGCTGGCCGGCACCGCGAGCGCCTTGCGCGGCGGGGCCGACAGCTCGACCTCCACGAACATGTTGCGACGCAGCGGCGGCCGCACGCCGGGCTGCGCGAGGTCGAGCGGGTCGGCCACCCGCACCACGATCCCGGCGCTTTGGGTGCGGGGGTCGATCGTCTCGCCCACCCGGTCGACCTTTGCCGGCCAGCTCACCTCATGCCCGGGGGCGGACAACCGGACGACGGCGGTCAGATCGGTCACCGTGGCGCCCGGGCCGAGCGCCCTCACAACCGGCCCCATCCGGCCGATCGGGAACTGCGCCGTCACCTCGGCCGCCTCCGTTCCTTCCGCGGCCACCAGCGTCGCACCGCGGGTGACGACCTGGCCCAGCTCGGCGTTCACCGTGTCGATGCGCAGGTCGTAGGGCGCGGTGATGGTGGCGAAATCGAGGTTGCGCGCGGCGATGGCGCGCTGCGCGGCCAGCACCGCGCGCTCGGCCTTGTTCAGCGCCAGCTGGTTCTCGATCTCGGTCACCTTGGCCTGAGCGGCGAGCGTCGTCCGCCCGGCCTGGTCGAGCTGCGCCTGGGTCGCCACGCCCTGGCCCTGCAGCCGCTTCTGCCGGTCGAATTCGGACTGGCTGAGCGCGAGGTCGGAGCGGCTGATCCCGAGGCTCGCCTGCAGGGTCTCGTCCTTCACGTCGAGCGCCGCCGCCTGGGCGTCGATCTGCGCCAGCGCCAGCTTCAAGTCGGTGTCGTCGATCTTCAACAGCACCGTGCCCTTCGGCGCCAGCTGGCCATTTGCGAGGAGCGGCGAGGTTTCCACCACCTCCCCCTCCACCCGCGCAACCGCCCGCCAGTCGCGCGCCGGCGCCACCGTGCCGTAGCCCGTGATGCGGGGGACGACCTCGACCGGCGCCAGCGTCAGCACGCGCACCGGCACCGGCGGCTGCGTCTTCTGCTTGGCTTCCGGCGCCTGGGCGAGCGCGCCGGAAAACAGGATCGCCAGGGCGCCGAGTGCGCTGGGAACAAGCACGGCAAGCGCGCGCAGGATCACGGTGACCATCGGTTTCATCTCGCCCCCACACCAACCTCACAGCGCCGTGATTAGACCCGGCGCGGATCCAGAATGCAATCTGGCCGGCACCTCCGTCCACCACTTGCAACCGCTCGCGGCCCGGTCCGGCGGATCTGTCGCACGGCGGCGGCAGTCAGAGGACGGCGGTGAGGCGGTCGAGGTCGGCGTCGAGATCGCAGAACAGGAATTCCGCGCCGATGCCGTCATGCACCGAACCGTCGGCGAAGCGGATTTGGAAGTGCCAGTCCTGCGGGCCAATGCCACCGGTTTCGACATCGAGGCCGAGAATGTGGAAGGCTTGGCCGTTGTAGCGTTGCAGCGGGCCGCCGTCGATGAAGAAGCGGTCGCGGATCTTGCAGAGCTGGGTCATGGCTTGGGTCTCTCGGCCGGAGGCGACGCCGTCGGGCGTCGGCTCGGGGGGCGGTTTGCGGCGCGGCGCCAGCGCGGGGGGCGCGGTGGCGGGGGACAGCTCTGGCCGGGCCGGCGGCCCGGCCGGTCACTCGTAACGCAGCGCCTCGATCGGATCGAGGCGGGCGGCCTTCTGGGCCGGGTAGTAGCCGAAGAAGACCCCGATGGTGGCCGAGAAGGCGAAGCCGCCCATCACCGCCAGCGGCGAGACCGGCGCCGGCCAGCCGGCGAAATGCGACACCGCGTAGGAGGCCAGGATGCCCATGACCACGCCGGCCCCGCCGCCGATCACCGAGAGCAGCACCGCCTCGGCCAGGAACTGCAGCAGCACCTGCACCCGGCGCGCGCCGATCGCCATGCGCAGCCCGATCTCGCGGGTGCGCGCGGTGACCGAGACCAAGAGGATGTTCATGATGCCAATGCCGCCGACGATGAGCGAGATCGAGGCGACGGCGGCAAGCAGCAGCGCCAGCACCTCGCTCGAGCCCTGGGCGGCGGCGGCGATCTGGCTCAGGTTGCGGATCGAGAAATCGGCCGGCTGGCCGGGTAGGATGCGGTGCTGCTTGGTCAGCGTCGCGGTCGCCTGGGCCATCGCGGCCTCGACCTCGGCCGGCCCGCTGGCCTGGACATAGATCTGGTTCACATAGCCGAGCAGCCGCGAGGGCAGACCGAAGGGGTTCGGCGGGTTGGGATAGATCCAGCCGATCGGCAGTTGCTGCGTGCTGGGCGCGGCCGCTCCCAGCACCCGGCGCTGCGCGGTGCTGTAGGGGATCATCACCACATCGTCCTGATCCTGGCCGAAGCCGGTCTGGCCCTTGGCGCCGAGCAGCCCGATCACCTCGACCGTGGTGCCCTTCAGCTGGATATGCGCGCCGACCGGGTTTTCCGTCGGGGGGAAAAGCTGCGCCGCCACGGTCTGGCCGATCAGGGCCACCGTCGCGGCCTCGTCCATCTCCCCGACCGTGAAGCCGCGCCCTTGGGCGATGGTCCAATTGGTGGCGGCGGGATAGTCGAGGCTGACCCCAAGGATCGCGGTCTGCCAGTTCTGGTCGGCATAGATCGCCTGGCCGGACTGACGGATCAGATAGCTGACCGAGGCGACGGCGGGGTCCTCGGCGCGGATCGCCTCGGCATCGGCGACGGTCAGGGTGGAGGCGCTGCCGAAGCCGGCCCGAGCGCCGCCCGCCGTGGTCGCCCCCGGCTGCACCACCAGAAGATTGGTGCCGAGGCTGGCGATGCGCTTGGCCACCGCATCCGACGCGCCCTGGCCGACGGCGACCATCGCGATCAGCGCCGCCACGCCGATGAAGATGCCGAGCATGGTCAGGAAGGAGCGCGCGCCGTTGCGCAGGATCGACTGCATGGCGACCGAAAAGATCATCGCCGCGAAGGCCCGGGGGCT
>JAKAJW010000067.1 GCA_021813645.1 Pseudomonadota bacterium
GCGCGCCCGCGCCTCGGCTTCGGTCAGCCCGATCTGGGCCAGCTCTGGTTCGGTGTAGACCACGCGCGGGATGTGATCGCTGCGCACCCGCGCCGGCAGACCCAGTGCCACCTGGCGCAGGACGAGGCCGGCCTGATAGCCCGCGACATGGGTCAGCTGCGTCGGCGAGACCGCGTCGCCGGCGGCATAGACGCGGCGGTTCGCGGTCCGCAGCCGGGCGTCCACCGCGATCCGGCCCTCGGCCGCCGCGATGCCGGCTGCGGCCAGGCCCAGGCCCTCCAGCGCCGGCCGTCGGCCGGTGGCCAGCAAGAGATGCGTGCCGCCGACCCGCCGCCCGTCGGCCAACCGCAGCGCCAGCGCGCCGGCCTCGCCCTCCACCGCCACCGCCGCCGCGCCTTCCAAAATCGTCACCCCGATGGCGCGCAGACTGTCGCACACGACCGCGGCCAGTTCGGGCTCCTCCCGCGCCAGGCAGCGGCCCGCCTCGACCAGTGTCACGGCGACACCGAGCCGGCGATGCGCCTCGGCCATCTCCACCCCCATCGGCCCGCCGCCGAGGATCAGCAGATGGCCCGGCGCGACGCGCAGATCGAACAGCGTCTCGTTGGTCAGATAGGGCAGGCCGACCAGCCCCGGCAGATCCGGCACCCAGGGCCGCGCCCCGGTTGCCAGCAGGAAGCGGCGCGCCCGGATGTGCCGGCCGGCCACCTCCACCGTGCGCGGCGAGACGAAGCGGGCCCAGCCGCGGATCACCGTGACGCCCAGCCCGGCGAACCGCTCGGCGCTGTCATGCGGCGCGATCGCCGCCACCGCCGCCGCCGCCCGCGCCATCGCCGCGTCGTAGTCCAGCCCGGCCCGTGCCGCCGCCAGCAGCGCCTTCGACGGCACGCAACCGGAATTGAGGCAATCTCCGCCCATCCGCCCGGCCTCGATCAGCGCCACCCGGGCGCCCAGCTGCGCCGCGCCGGCCGCCGCCGATAGCCCGGCCGCACCCGCGCCGATCACGCACAGATCGACTTTCAGCCCCGCTGTCTTCGCCATCCCAGCCCCCATCGCGGTGCCACCATGGACCGGCGCCGCCCGCTTTGATAGCCCGGCCGCGGACGCGCCGGCCGGCGATGGCGCCATCGGCGGAAAACTTCGTCCCGGCAGCGAAGACTTCGCCCTCGCAGCGAATTGACTTGCCGCCGAAGCCTGCGTAAAGAGCGGGCTTCGAACGATGCGGCCTTCGAATCCGTCGGGTTTGGGTCGCGACAGCAATGGAGCCTGCGATGAAGCGCACCTTCCAACCCTCGAACCTCGTCCGGGCGCGCCGCCACGGCTTCCGTGCCCGCATGGCCACCGTCGGCGGCCGCAAGGTGCTCAACGCCCGCCGCGCCAAGGGCCGCAAGCGGCTCTCGGCCTGAGGCGCCCCGCGCGCGACCGATGACACCGCCGGAGAACCCCGTGGCAGGCGCTGGCGCCGAAGCCGCGGGCGGTCTCGCGGCGGTTTCGTCATGCCCGCCGGCCCCTGCCGTCAGCGTGCTCGCCAAGCGGGCCGATTTCCTGCGCGCCGCCTCCGCCCGACGGCAACCGGCGCCCGGCTTTCTGCTGCAGGCCCGCCGCCGCGGTGCGGGCGAGTTGGCCCAGGGCATCCGGGTCGGCTTCACCTGTTCCAAGAAGATCGGCAATGCGGTGACCCGCAACCGCGCCAAGCGTCGGCTGCGCGCCTTGGCGCGCGCGCTGCTGCCGGACCACGGCCGCGACGGCTGGGACTATGTGCTGGTCGGCCGCCCGGAGGCCACGGTCTCGCGGCCCTTCGCGCAGATGCTGGCCGAGCTTGAAAGCGCGCTCGCCCGCATCCACCTTGACAAGCGTCCCCCCGACCCGCGCGCGGTGCCGCCGCGCCCAGCGGAGCGCCGCCCGTGAGTCCCTTCGCCTATCTCCTGTCGCTGCCGGTCCGCGGCTACCGCCTGGTCCTCAGCCCCTGGCTCGGCAATGCCTGCCGGTTCCAGCCGACCTGTTCGGTCTATGCGCTGGAGGCGCTGGAGCGGCACGGGGCGCTGAAGGGTGGCGCGCTGGCGGCCTGGCGGCTGCTGCGCTGCAACCCCTGGGGCGGCTCGGGCTACGATCCGGTGCCCGGCGCCGACCCCGGACATGATGGGCACTGCGGCCATGCACACCACGACGACAAGTCCGACCACCCCCATCCCCACGACCCCGCCTGAGGCGCCGATGTTCGACGAGACCGAGGACCTGCCGACGCTGCTGCAAGGCGCGCCCGCGACGACCGAGTTCAAGAAGCTGCGCAAGCGCTTGGTGCGCGAGGTGCGCGAGGCGATCGAGACCTATGGCATGATCGAGAAGGGGGCCCGCTGGCTGGTCTGCCTGTCCGGCGGCAAGGACAGCTACACCCTGCTCGCGGTGCTGACCGAGTTGCAGTGGCGCGGCCTGTTGCCGGTCGATCTGCTGGCCTGCAACCTCGACCAGGGCCAGCCCGGCTTCCCGGCGACGGTCCTGCCCGAGTTCCTGACGAAGATGGGCGTGCCGCATCGCATCGAATATGCCGACACCTATTCCATCGTCACCGACAAGGTGCCGAAGGGCCGGACCTATTGCGCGCTCTGCTCGCGGCTGCGGCGCGGCAACCTCTACCGCATCGCGCGCGAAGAGGGCTGTTCGGCCGTCGTGCTCGGTCATCATCGCGACGACATCCTGGAAACCTTCTTCCTCAACCTGTTCCACGGCGGCCGGCTGGCCACCATGCCGCCGAAGCTGGTCAACGAAGAGGGCGATCTGTTCGTCTACCGCCCGCTCGCCTTCACCGCCGAGGTCGATTGCGAACGCTTCGCCAAGGCGATGAACTATCCGATCATCCCCTGCGACCTCTGCGGCAGCCAGGACGGGCTGCAGCGCCAGCAGGTCAAACAGATCCTCGACGGCTGGGAGGCGCGCAGCCCCGGTCGCTGCCAGGTGATGTTCCGCGCGCTGATGAATGCGCGCCCCTCGCATCTGCTCGACAGCCGGCTGTTCGATTTTGCCGGGCTCGCGCTCGGCTCCGGCGGTCCCGGCGGCCCGGAGCAGGCTGCCGAGACTATTGAACAAAATCCTCTGCATCTGCCCTTTGGCGATTAACGAACGGCTCAACCTGTTCCCCTAGGTTGGAGGATGGGTTTTGGGCGGCAGGGAACCGTCCGGGGGAAACTAGGGGTGTGGTTATGCCGGACTTTGCCGGTGGACGAATGGCATTTGCCGTCCGTGAAGTGGCGCGCCAATTTCGGCGGCCGGAAAATCTGGCATTTCTGCCGGCGATCACGCTCGCTGCCTATTGGCTTGGCGGCGAGCATCTGCTGTTGCTGGCGGCGCTCGGTCTGCCGCTGCTGTTTCTCGCCTTCGGCGCCTTTCGGTTCAGCCTGATCGACAGTATCGGCGCCGGCCGCGCGGTGGAGCGCGACACGCTGGTGGTAAGGCTTTCCGCTATCCTGCGTGAAGCGCAGACCGAAGGCCGCTCCACCGCCTGCATGGTGCTGAAGCTCGACGATATGGGCGATCTGGTGGAGCGCTACGGCCACGCGGCCCATGCCGAAATCCTCAACCGCTGCATCGAGCGGTTGCAGAGCGCGCTGCGCGAAGGCGACGTGGTCGCCCGGCTGGAGCATGACAGCTTCGGGATCGGGCTTTCCCCGGTTCGCCAGGCCGATCTCGAAGCGGTGCTCCAGCTCGCGGCACGGCTGCAATCTTCGCTCGCCAATCCGATCAGCCTGGACGCGGCCCGCCTCTATGTCACCGCCTCGATCGGCTTCTGCCTGTCCTCCCGCGTCCCGGCGCCCGGTGGCTCGGCGATCCTCGAGGCGGCCGAGATCGCGGCCGACGATGCGTTGAAGAACGGCCCCGGGGCGATTCGCGCCTATTCGGCCGAAATGCAGCGCATGCGGATCAGCCGCAGCGAAATGCGCGGCGAGATCGAGAGCGCGCTCGACCAGGGCCAGATCATTCCCTTCTTCCAGCCTCAGGTCTCGACCGATACCGGCGAGATCTCCGGCTTCGAGGCGCTGGCCCGCTGGAAGCATCCCAAGCGCGGCCTGGTGCCGCCGGCCGATTTCCTGCCGCTGATGGAACGGGCCGGGCTCTCGGAACGGCTGAGCGAAACCATCCTGTTCCAGTCGCTCACCGCGCTGACCGCCTGGGACGCCGCCGAGCAGCACGTTCCCCATGTCGCGGTCAATTTCTCGCGCGAGCAGCTGCGCAATCCGCGGCTCACCGACCAGCTAAGATGGGAACTCGACCGCTTCGGCCTGACCCCCGACCGGATCTGCGTCGAGATCCTGGAAACCGTCGTGGCGGAAACCGACAACGACGTGATCGTCCACAATATCGCGGCCTTGTCGAAGATGGGCTGTGGCATCGACCTGGACGATTTCGGCACCGGCCATGCCTCGATCGCCAATATCCGCCGTTTCGCCGTGCGCCGCATCAAGATCGACCGCTCCTTCGTCACCCAAGTCGACACCGACCAGGCGCAGCAGCGCATGGTCGCCGCCATCCTCTCGATGGCCGAGCGGCTGGGCCTGGAATCGCTGGCCGAAGGGGTGGAGACGGCGGGCGAGCACACCATGCTGGCCCAGCTCGGTTGCGGCTATATCCAGGGCTTCGGCCTGGCCCGCCCGATGCCCTTCGAGGAAACCGTCGCCTGGATGCAATCCTACCGCGCCCGGCTGACCGACCATCCCCGCATCGGCCGGCACGCGGTCTGACCCCGCCGACACCCGCGGGCTCACGGCGAAACCGCTTGACCTTTGCGGCCCCCTTCTGTTGAACCACGGCTGACCTTGCAGGCGGTCAAAGGCAGGACAGGCGGCGGCCCTATGGACGATCAGAACAAGAACCTCATTCTCGCGACGGTGCTCAGCTTCCTCGTGATCCTGGTGTGGTTCCTGCTGTTCCCACCACAGGACGCGCCGAAGACGGCCGATCAGCCCGCCGCGACCCAGACCGCCGCCGCCCCGGCATCCCCGGCCGCCACGTCGGCCACGCCCGCGCCGGCCGCCGAATCCACCGCCGCAGCGCCGGCCGCCAATGCCACCGCGGCCAATATCCCGACGGTGAAGATCGACACGCCGCGGCTCGAGGGCTCGATCTCGCTGCAGGGCGGCCGGATCGACAGCCTGCTCTTGAAGGGCTACCCCGAGACGCTGGCCAAGGACTCGCCCCTGGTCCGGCTGCTCTCGCCGGTGGGCAAACCGGACGCCTATTACGTGCTCTATGGCTGGGCGCCGGGCGGCAACCTGAACTATGACGAAGTGCCCGGCGCCAACACCGTCTGGACGGTGAGCGCGGGCGACAAGCTGACGCCGGACACCCCGGTCACGCTCAGCTGGGACAACGGCAAGGGCCTGATCTTCACCCGCAAGATCTCGGTCGACAGCAACTACATGTTCACCGTGACCCAGGCGGTGAAGAACACCACCGGGGCGCCGGTGACGCTGGAGCCCTACGGCATGGTGGTGCGCCACGGCCTGCCACCGGAACAGGCCTCGACCATCCTGCACGAAGGCCTGGTCGAGATGGACAACGACAAGCTGGTCGAAGTCGGCTACAAGGGCATGCAGAAGTTCGACGTGCAGGCCGACGAGGGCGGGCCGGCGCAGGTGGCCGCGGCCAAGTCGGGCTGGATCGGTTTCACCGACAAATACTGGATGACCGCGCTGATCCCCGACCAGGGTCAGCCGTTCAAGCTGGTGGCGAAATACGGCAAGGGCACCGACACCTACCAAGGCGAGACCCGCGCCGCGACGATGACGGTGGCGCCGAACGCCACTGGCGAGCTGACCACCCGCGTGTTCGCCGGCGCCAAGGAATACGACACGCTGCGCAACTATCAGAACAAGGACGGCGTGCCGCGCTTCGTCGACTCGATCGACTGGGGCTGGTTCTTCTTCCTGACCAAGCCGATCTACTGGCTGCTGCACCACCTGCACCTGATGTTGGGCAACGTCGGCCTGGCGATCATCGCGCTGGTGTTCGTGCTGAAGATCATTCTCTTCCCGCTGGCCTACAAATCCTACGTCTCGATGGCGCGGATGAAGGAACTGCAGCCGGAGATGGAGAAGCTCAAGGAAAAGGCCGGCGACGACAAGGCCAAGCTGCAGCGCGACATGATGCAGCTCTACAAGGACAAGAAGGTCAACCCGGCGGCCGGCTGCCTGCCGATGCTGCTGCAAATCCCGATCTTCTTCTCGCTCTACAAGGTGATCTACGTCACCATCGAGCTGCGTCAGGCGCCGTTCTACGCCTGGATCCGCGACCTTTCGGCGCCCGATCCGACCTCCTGGATAAACCTCTTCGG
>JAKAJW010000299.1 GCA_021813645.1 Pseudomonadota bacterium
TCTATTGCGGCACGATCTGGAGGCCAACCAAGTCGCCCCTCACCTCAAGCCCGTGATCTTTGGGCGGTTAGGCGTTCCAGTTCGTCTTGGCGCTTACTACGAACACGGCGGCATGGCGATCATCGACCGTAACCGTAATGGCTTGGTGCTCCATCAGATGAAGCCTCTTGAGTAGCCCGCGCCGTGCGCAAGATGCCGGAGCCTTGCGGGGGAGCGGTGGTTGTGTCGGGAACGCCAACACGTCCACGCCGCCGTCATTCCTCACCTGGGGCTTAGGCGATCACGCCGTTCCCGTCGCGCCATCGGCCATTTCGGGGGATCACCCAGACGGGAGTGTACTGGCCCGCGCGCAACCGTTTCCGCGCCATCCCTCAATTGCCCTGAAGTGTCGGATCGAGAGGGTCGAAACGCCAGCCGGCTTCGATGGCCCGCTGGTTCGCAACGGTTCGGGGCCTCTCTATGGATCGACCCGGCGAGCCTGCAGTTCGCGCGTCATTCTCCGCAGGAATGCGGTGCGAGCCGATCCCGCGGTGACAGGCCGAGCCGGCCGGGTCGCGGATGGACCCCGTCGCGCCCGAGTCTGCCTCAGACGCAGGAGCCGTGCTGGGTGTGCGTGCCGAACACCACGTCGTGCATGATCCGGCCGGGCCAGAGGGTGAAGCCCCCGGCGATCCCCAATGCGCCAGCAAACAGCAGGATCATCAGCCGGCGGTGCTGGCCCACGCGGTGGCCGCGTGCGTGCGTGACGGCGACCGGCAGCGCGACGAGGGTGAGGATCGACAGCCCGTGGATCGCGCTGAAGGGCCCGATCTGGCAGAGCGTGTGGATCAGGAAAGACGAGGCGGCGACCACCGCCATCAGGCCGACCCAGATCCATCCCATGGCGCGGTGCGGCAGGGTGCCCTTCGGCAGGGCAAGCTGCGCCGAGCCGAGCACGAAGGCCGTCATCGCGGCGAACGCATGGATGATGACCGCCGGCGGGGCGGCGAAGAGCGGGGCGAAGGTCATCGGTGATCTCCTCGAGGGCGCGTTGCGATCTTGATCACGCATGTGCGATATTTCGTGATCGGAGCGGGATAGCGTACGGAACGGATATGGGATCGCGGCGCGACGGGGGCCTCAGAGGACCCCGTGGCGGCCGGCGAGGGCCAGCTGACTGGCCGCGGCGAGCGCGAACAGGATGGCGGCCGCGGCCGACCCGGTCGCGCCGAGCGCCGCCGTGGCGCCGGTGAAGATCGCGATCTTGAAGGCCAGAAGCCCCGGGGGTGCCAGCCGGTGTTTCGATTTGGGCGCGGCGTAGATCGCCCAGAGCAGGACGAAGATGCCGGCGCAGGCCAGCGCAGCGAGCGCCGCCGGAAC
Organism: Pseudomonadota bacterium; assembly: GCA_021813645.1. Taxonomy (GTDB): domain Bacteria; phylum Pseudomonadota; class Alphaproteobacteria; order Rhodobacterales; family Rhodobacteraceae; genus Solirhodobacter. The sequence goes on from JAKAJW010000299.1 coordinate 1,360, forward strand.
GAGGCCTTCGAACCGGCTCCAACCCCAGCGGGCACAGGCGGCCAATGCCGCGAGTTCCACAAGAAGGGCCAGCAGGTTGTTCAGCGCAAGCATCGCAGTCTCCATTCGGCTCAAGCCGGCAGCCGCCGGAACGCTTCGGGATAGTCTTCCACCAGTGCGTCGCCGTCGGCGGCGAACTCGGCGGTGAAGCCACTCGTCAGCGCCTCGTAGCGAAAGCGGCCCGGGCGCAGGCAAGTGTAACGCTGACGGGCGGCGGACGGCCGGATCGGCGCGTCCGCGCGTTCGGGCAGGGGCAGGTAGGCCGCGAGGATTTCCGCGCTTTCGCCCGCGCCGAGGCCCAAGCGCAGGATCGGCAGGCTGTTGGTCGCCGGGGTGGCGGCGATGTCGACGTCGAGGCAGCCGTCGAGCGTGGGAAGGGGCGCGCCGGTCCGCCCATCGTGCCAGTCGCCCGCGCCGTCGCCGATAAGGCGAAGTTCTGGCCCGCCGACGCAGGCCAGTGTCACCTCGCGGGTCCTGAACCGGGCGTCGGTCTGCACGCGGTAGCGCAGAGCCGGTGCGCGGCTGTCACCGCCGCAGACGACGAGTCCCTCGAGGCAGAGGCCCTCCGCGTCGCGGCGCAGCAGGCAATGGTCGAGACCCTGGCGGTCCCATCCGGTCCAGCGGACGGCGGCTTGCATGCGGTATCTCCCGGTTGCGCGGGCCCCAGTCGCGGGCACCGCTTCCTTCTATTGCGGACTGGGGGCGCTGTCTTCACCGGCGCGTCAGCCGCGGCGCGGCAGACGCAGCCGGCCGCTGGCGAGAAGCACCCCGAGGATCGCGACGACGACCCCGGCGACCTGCGAGGGGCTCGGCATCCGGCCGCAGGCGGCGGCGACGAAGAGGGCCGCGACCGGCACCAGGTTGAACAGCACCGAGGTCGCGCCGGGGCCGCGCACGGCGATGCCGACCTGCCAGAAGATGTAGGACAGCACCGAGCCGACCAGCGCCATGTAGACCACGATCAACTGCGCCGTGGGGCCGGCGTACATTAGGTCGCGCACCGGGTTTTCCAGCGCGACGGCGATCGCGACGAGGCCGATCGCGCCGAACACCATCGTCCAGGCGGCGGTCTCGATCGCGGCCGCTTCGCGCACCCAGCTGCGGCAGCCAATGGTGTAAAGCGCCCAGCCGGCGCTGCCGGCCAGGATCAGCAGATCGCCGGTTGCGAAACGGGTGCCCGAGAAGGCGCCGACGGTGAGCGCCACCCCGACCAGGCTGATGCCCATGCCGAGAAGCGCGATCCCTTTCGGCCGGCGCCGGTGCAGGGCCGCTTCGAGGATCGTGGTGGTCAGCGGCGTGGTGCCCATGATGAGCGCCGCGGTGACCGGGCTCGAGGTCTTCATGCCGAGGAACAGGGCGGCGTTGAACCCGGCGACCCCGGCGATGCCGAGCACCAGGAAGGCTGGCCAGTTGCGGCGCAGCACGCGCAGGTCGAGCCCGCGGCTGAGCCACAGCCAGCCAAGGATCGCGACCGCCGCGATGGCGAAGCGTCCGGCGGCGGCGGTCCAGGGGGATAGATGTTCGAGCGCGACGCGGGTCGCCTCGAAATTGGTGCCCCAGAAGATCGCGGCCAGCGCGCTGAGGGTCAGCGCACCGCCGTCCGACAGGGCGGGTTTGGCGGGGCGGAAGTCGGTGGCGGACATGGAAACCTCATCCGATGAGAAGACCCGCCGTCTTTGCGCTTTCCGAATTCGGTGATGTAGCGATAAGATTGGCGCATTATTTTTCGAAAATGGAAGGCCATGGACAGGCTCAATTGGGACGACGCCCGCGTCTTCCTCGCGCTGGCGCGGGCGGGGACGCTGTCGGGGGCGGCGCAGGCGCTCGGCGGCGGGGCGGCGACGGTCTCGCGCCGGATCGAGCGGCTGGAACGGGCGCTCGGGGTGCCGCTGTTCCTGCGCCATCAGAGCGGCTGCCGGCTGACCGATCAGGGCGAGGCGCTGCTGCCGCGGGCCGAGACGGCGGAGCAGGCGATGCAGGGGCTGCGAAGCGAGGCGGGGACGCAGGACGCGGTGACCGGCCTCGTCCGTCTCGCCAGTTTCGAGAGCCTCGTCGTGCCGATCCTCGTGCCGACGCTGGCCCCACTGCTCGCCCGGCACCCGGGGCTCGACGTCGAGATCCTGTACAACACGGCGACCGTCAACCTGCACCGCCGCGACGCCGACCTTGCGTTGCGCATGGTGCGGCCCGAGCACGGGCATCTTGTGGTGCGCCAGGTCGGAGTTCTGGGCATCGGCCTCTACGGCCCGCCGGACGGGGCGCGGCCTGCGCGTTTTGTCACCTGGCCGGAGCAGGAGGCGGTGCAGATGCAGATCGACTGGGCGCGCGCCTTCGGCGCGGACCGGGCGCCGCGGCTGGCGGTCAACACGCTGGCCGGGCAGGTCGACGCGGTGGCAAGCGGTGTCGGGGTCGGGGTGCTGCCCCACCTCTTGGCCCGCGCGGCCGGGCTGGCGCTGCTCGACGACCGTCTGCCAGACGGCGCGGCGATGGAGCGGCCTATCTATCTGGCGATCCACGCCGACCTTGCGGCCTCGCGTCGGGTCCGCACCGTGGCCGATGCGCTGGTCGCGGCGATGACCGCGCGGCGGGCGGAACTGGCTGCGCCTTGAGGGCGGGGCTCAGCCGGGCCGGTCCGGCGTGGGCGAGGGCTTGCCAAGGGTGGCGAGCACGGTGCGCGCCTCGGCCTCGATCCGGTAGGGGCTCGCCGCCAGCCGGTCGGTCAGCGCCGAAAGCGCGGGGGCATCCTTCGTCACCACCTCGATCACCGCGTCATGCGGCCCGGCGAGCGACCATACCCGGCGCACCTCCGGTTGGCCCAGGAGATAGTCGAGCGCCGGCGCGCAGGGCCGGACCCCGATCCGCGCCAGCAGGAGCGCCGGTTGGCCGCTTTCCTCGCCCGGCAGGCGGACATCGGCATGGTAGCCGCGGATCGCTCCGCTTTGCTCGAGCCGCGCGATGCGGGCCTGCACCGCGGGGCGCGACAGATGCACCCGGCGGGCGAGCTCGGTCATCGAGATCCGCGCGTCGGCGGCGAGCGCGGCAAGGATCCTGCGGTCCACCGGGTCGGGCAGGTCTTCGGCCGTCATCCACGTCTCCAACTTCCGACGATCCGCAGGCGAGATCCGACGGATCGCAACTTCCCCATGATGGGGCAGGGCGCTAAGTCGCGCTCAGGAAAACGCCGAAGCGGGGCGGCTTGCAAGCCGTAGAACCCCGGGGCCTGCCAGGAAAGGCATCGAAGATGTATCACCCGGATTCCGCGGCCGTTGCCGGGGCGCTTCTGCTGATCGATTTCCAGCGCGGTTTCGACGCCCCGTTCTGGGGTGCCCGCAACAACCCCGGGGCAGAGGCGAACGCCCAGCACCTGCTGGCCGCCTTCCGCGCCCTCGGCGCGCCGGTCTTCCATGTCCGCCATCTGAGCTCCGACCCGCAGTCGCCCCTGACCGGCGCTGGCACCGCGTTCCGGCAGGGGTTCGAGCCGCGGCCCGGCGAGGCGCTGATCGAGAAAAGCGTGAATTCGGCTTTCATCGGCACCGACCTCGAGGCGCGGCTGCGCAGCGGTGAGATCGGCCGGCTGACGATCTGCGGTCTGACCACGCCGCATTGCGTCTCGACCACCACCCGGATGGCGGCGAACCTCGGCTGGACGGTGGCGCTGGTCCATGACGCCTGCGCCGCCTATGCCCGCAACGCCGACACCGGCTTCGACGGCGGCCCCGCCTTCAGCCCCGAGGAAATCCATCGCGCCGCGCTCGCCCAACTGCACGGCGAGTTCGCCGAGGTTCTCGCGACCGATGCCTTGCTCCGGCGGATCGCCTGACCGCACCGCCCCGTAACCGAAGGAGAATCCAATGTTCATTGTCTCGCTGACCTACAGGGTGCCGCTGTCCGAGATCGACGCCCATCTCTCCGACCACCGCGCCTTCCTCGACCGCCATTTCGCCAGTGGCGCCTTCCTCGCCTCGGGTCCCAAGGAGCCGCGCACCGGCGGCGTGATCCTTGCGACCCTCGCCGATCGCGCGGCGCTGGAGGCGATCCTCGACGAGGACCCATTCCGCCGTCTCGGGCTCGCGGACTATGCGGTCGAGGCCTTCCAGCCGACCCGCTTCGCCGATGCGCTGCCCGAGGCGTTCCGCCAGCGATTGGGCGCGGCCGGCTGACCCGTCTTCCCCCGCATGCCCGGCCGCTCCCATCGTCTTGAGGCGCGATCGGGCGTCCGGGCGGTTTCGCGACGGCAACCGGCCGGCCGACGCGGCCGCCCGCGTGCCACCCATCCCTTGCCGCCTAGGATGGCGGGGATGCGATCGACGGCACGGCCGCGATCGGCGCCGCTCGCCGTGTGGATCGGCCGCGGCAGATGCAGCGACCTTCGCAGGGCAGGGCGCAACGGAGGCCTTCTTCCAGCCTGCGGTGAGCCAGGCAGAGACCGCGCGGCGGTTCTCGCCCGGCAGACGTCTGCGCGTGGGGTGGGCCGGGCGGCGTTGGCGATGCCATTCCCGGCGCCGAAGCCGCGACCGGGGCCGCATGGCTGAGGCTCACGGCTCGCATGCTCGCCATCCTTGCTCGGCCGCTACGCAAGCCTGGCGGTTCCCGTTCATCGCCGGACGGCGGCCGAGCCGCTCGATCGCGTCCCGGCGCATGTTTGCCAAGCGTCGGCATGGGTCGAGAGATCGAGAACGAGTGAGGTCGAGGATCTTGGGCCATCCCTCATCACGAAGGGATGGAAACCGGACGGATGCCCGCGATTGCGCCGCCGCCGCCGCCCTGGGGGCGACGGCGGCGGCTCAGGCGTGCAGCGGCGGGCGCCGGTGGGCCCAGGGCGATGCCAGCTCCAGT
>JAKAJW010000385.1 GCA_021813645.1 Pseudomonadota bacterium
CGCCCCGCCCCGTCGAACACGCCCGCCCGCGCGCTGCCGGTGCCGACGTCGATGCCAATCAGGCAGCCCGGTTCGGAGAGAGGTGCAGTGTCAGCCATCGCGAACTCCCGGCCGGTTCGGAGACCGCCGCCCCGGGGCGCAACGAAGGAAGCGCGACCGGCCGGCACCGCCATGCCGCTGACCGCGCAACGCCTGCGGCGGCCTGCCCCTCCCGCCGTCGCAACGCTCCCCCGCGCAACGTCGCGGCCGGTCCGGCACGTCCCGCCCGCGCTCCCGACAAAGCACGAGCGGCGCGGCAGATCAACGCCGAAGCCGCCACCGGCGGCCAGCACCGCGGCCGGCCCTCAGGCGCCCGCCTTGCTCAGGGCGCGCGCCAGAGCGGCGCGGATCTCGGCGATCGCCCCCATCGCATCCACCCGGGCGAGCAGGCCGCGGGCGGCGTAATAGGCGATCAGCGGTGCGGTCTCGGCGCGATAGGCGGCAAGCCGGGCCGCCACCGTCTCGGCGGTATCGTCGGGGCGGCGCTTGAACTCATGGCCGCCGCACTTGTCGCAGCCGCCGGCCTCTTTGGGCTGCTTGAAGCGGTCGTGATAGCCCTCGCCACATTGGGCGCAGCTGTAGCGGCCGGCGATCCGCTCCACCATCGCCGCGTCCTCGACCTCCAGCGAAACCGCCGCGGTGATCCGCTGCCCGCGCGCGGCCACGAGCGCGTCGAGCGCCTCGGCCTGCGCTTCGGTGCGCGGAAACCCGTCAAGCACGATGCCGCGGGCGGCGTCGGGTTCCGCCATCCGCTCGCGCAGAACGTCGAGAACGATGGCGTCCGGGACCAGCCCGCCCGCCTGCATCACCGCCTCGGCGGCCCGCCCGGCCGGCGTGCCCTTGGCCACCGCGCCGCGCAGCAGATCGCCGGTGGAGAGCTGCACCAGGCCGTAGTCCTCCTGCAGCATCCGCGCCTGGGTGCCCTTGCCCGCCCCCGGCGGCCCGAGCAGGATGACGACGGGCAGGGCATCCGCGGCCGGCCTCCCTGCCATCGGGCTAGCCCTTGTTCATCCGATTGGCGATGAGATCCTCGACCACCGAGGGATCGGCCAGCGTCGAGGTGTCGCCCAGCGCGCCGAAGTCGTTCTCGGCGATCTTGCGCAGGATGCGGCGCATGATCTTGCCAGAGCGGGTCTTCGGCAGACCCGGCGCCCATTGGATGAGGTCGGGCGAGGCGATCGGGCCGATCTCGGTGCGGACCCATTTCACCAGTTCCTGGCGCAGCGCCTCGGTCGGCTCCTGATCGTTCATCAGGGTGACATAGGCATAGATGCCCTGCCCCTTGATCGGGTGCGGATAGCCGACCACCGCGGCCTCGGCCACCGCCTGATGGGCGACCAGCGCGCTTTCCACCTCGGCAGTGCCCAACCGGTGGCCCGAGACGTTGATCACGTCATCGACCCGGCCGGTGATCCAGTAGTAGCCGTCCTCGTCGCGGCGGCAGCCGTCGCCGGTGAAGTAGTAGCCCTTGTATTGCTGGAAATAGGTCTCCTGGAAGCGCTGGTGGTCGCCCCAGACGGTGCGCATTTGTCCCGGCCAGCTGTCGGCGATGCACAGGACGCCCTCGGCCGCGGTGGTGGCCTGCTCGGCCCCGGTCCCGGCGTCGAGGATCACCGGCTTCACCCCGAAGAACGGCACCGTGGCCGAGCCTGGCTTGGTCGGCGTCGCGCCCGGCAGCGGGGTGATCATGTGGCCGCCGGTCTCGGTCTGCCACCAGGTGTCGACGATCGGCCGGGTGCCTTTGCCGACGACCTCGTTGTACCAGTTCCAGGCCTCGGGGTTGATCGGCTCGCCCACCGTGCCCAGCACCTTGACGCTCGACAGGTCGTATTTCTGGACCCATTCCGGCCCCTGGCCCATCAAGGCCCGGATCGCCGTCGGCGCGGTGTAGAACTGGTTGACCTTGTGCTTCTCGCAAACCGCCCAGAACCGGCCGGCATCGGGGTAGGTCGGCACGCCCTCGAACATCACCGTGGTCGCGCCATTGGCGAGCGGACCGTAGACGATATAGCTGTGCCCGGTGACCCAACCCACGTCCGCGGTGCACCAGAAGATGTCGCCCTCGTGGTAATCGAAGGTGTAGAGATGGGTCATCGCGGCATAGGCCAGATAGCCGCCCGAGGTATGCACCACGCCCTTCGGCTTGCCGGTGGAGCCCGAGGTGTAAAGGATGAACAGCGGGTCTTCCGCCCCCATCGGCCGCGGCGGGCAGTCGGGCGCCGCGTGCTCCATCAGGTATTTCACGTCCACGTCGCGCCCGTCGATCCAGCTGATCTGGTCGCCGGTGTGCTTGACCACGAGGCAGCGCACCTTGTCCGAGCAGTGCAGCAGCGCGGCATCGGTATTGGCCTTCAGCGGCGTCTTGCGCCCGCCGCGCGGCGCGGTGTCGGCCGTGATGACGAGCTTGGCGCCGCAGTCGTTGATGCGGTTGGCCAGCGCATCGGGGCTGAAGCCGGCGAAGACCACCGAATGAATGGCGCCGATCCGCGCGCAGGCCAGCATCGCATAGGTCGCCTCGGGGATCATCGGCATGTAGATCACCACCCGGTCGCCGCGCATCACGCCCTGGCTCAGCAGCACGTTCGCCATCCGGCAGACCTTGTCGTAAAGCTGGCGGTAGCTGATATGCAGCGCCTCGGCGTTGGGGTCGTCCGGCTCCCAGATGATCGCGGTCTGGTCGCCCCGGCTGGCCAGATGGCGGTCGATGCAGTTCGCGGCGACGTTCAGCACGCCGTCCTCGTACCATTTGATGTCGACCTTGCCGAAGTCGAAGCAGGTGTTCTTCACCTTGGTGAAGGGCTTGATCCAGTCGATCCGCTTGCCCTGCTCGGCCCAGAATCCCTCCGGATCGGCCAGCGAGGCCTCGTACATCTTGCGATAGGCGGCCACATCCAGATGTGCCTTGGCAACGAATTCGACCGGCACCGGATGCGGTGCCACCTTCACGTGATCGTTCATGGATGCTCCTCCTCTGGCTCGTGCCGTCCCCGGCCCGGAATACCTAGCCTGCCCGCAAACGGGAAGCCGGTTCCTCCTCCGCCCCGCAATCTAGCCGATTGTCAATTTTATGCTAAGGTCTTTTTCTTAGATCACTTTTCTGAAAAGATATTCACAGATCCATCGCAGATCCGTAAATCGCGGCGGATGGGTCGGAAGATTAGCGCGGTTAGCTAAGAGCTTACCACGCGACCGGTTGTGAAAACCCCCGCAGCGCCGGGCACGGGCGCCACCGGCCCGGCGTCGGACCCGTGCCGGCCCCGCCGGCAGCAAGCCTTCCCGTTCCGCCCCGCCCCGGGGCCGCTCCAGGGCCGCCGCGCGCCGCGGCCGATTCGCCGCTTGTGGTCGGCGCCGCGCGCCCCTAGCCTCCGCAGCCGCAAGCCCAGGCCGGAGGCGCCGATGCCCGAGACCAACCCGATCCGCCCGACCGACGACGAAGCCCGCTCCCTGGCGCGAAGCCTCTTGGCCGAGGCGCGCCATGCCGCGCTCGCCGTCCTGCACCCCGAAAGCGGCGCGCCCTATGTCAGCCGGATCGCCCTCGGCCAGGGCCCCGACGGCGCGCCGGTCACGCTGGTGTCGACGCTGGCGCTGCACACCCGGGCGCTGCAGGCCGACCCGCGCGCCGCGCTTCTGGTGGGCGAGCCGGGGCCGAAGGGCGATCCCTTGACCCATCCGCGGCTTTCGCTCGAGGTCAGCGCCGCCTTCGTCGCGCCGGACGACCCCGACCGCGCCGCGCTGCGCGCCAAGTACCTGGCCGATCACCCGAAGGCGAAGCTCTACGCCGATTTCGCCGACTTCGGCTTCGTGCGCTTCACGGTGGCCGGCGCCGCGCTGAACGGCGGCTTCGGCCGCGCCTATCTGCTGACGCCCGACGACCTCAGATCGCGCTGAAGCCGCCGTCGACGAAGAGCTGCGCGCCGTTGACGAATTCGCTGTCGTCCGAGGCAAGATAAAGCGCCGCCCGCGCGATATCCTCGGGTTGGCCCATCCGGCCCTGCTGCGCCACGATCGCCGCCTCCGAGGCATCGACCCCCAGCGCCACAAGCTCCTTCACCTCGCGCCGGCCGTGCGGCGTGTCGATGAAGCCCGGGCAGACCGCGTTGCAGCGGATGCCGCGGTCGCGGAACTCCACCGCGATGGCGCGGGCAAACATGTGGCAGGCGCCCTTGGTCGCGTCGTAGAGCACCTCCATCGGCGTGGCATAGACCGCCGAGATCGACGACGTGCAGACGACGCTGCCGCCGCCCGCCGCGATCATCTGCGGCAGCACCGCCCGCGTCATCAGATACATCGACTTCACGTTGACGTCGAAGAGGAAGTCCCAGTCCGCCTCCTCGGTCTCCAGGAAGGGTTTGATGACGATGGTGCCGGCATGGTTGAACAGCACCGTGATCGGCCCCAGCGCCGCGGCCACCGCGGACACCGCCGCCTCGACCTCGGCCTTGACCGCCACATCCGCCGCGACGAAGACCGCCCGCAGACCCGCCGCCACCAGTTCCGCCGCGAGCGCCTCGCCCCGGGCGCGGTCGCGGTCGACGATGCCGACCGCCGCGCCCTCGGCTGCGAAGAGCCGCACCGCCGCCGCCCCGCAGCCTCCGGCGCCGCCCGAGACCAGCGCCACTTTCCCCTTCAACCTGTCCGCCATTGCCGCCTCTGCCCGCCCGATCCGGGGCCGAGCCTAGGGCCGCCGCCGTCCCCGATCAACGGGAATGCGCCAAGGGGCACGGGCCATGGCGGCCCGCGCCCCCCTGAACGCCCCTCCGCCGCGATCTCAGTTCGGATTGTCGACCCGGATCGTCGCCATCATCTTGCCCTGCACCGCCACCGGCCAGTTCAGCGTCACCTGCTGGCTCGCCGCGCCCTGCTGGGTCAACGTATAGGGCATGTCATAGCGTTTGGTCCCGGCGCCGTCCTTCACCGCGCCCTCGGCGATCAGGCCGGTCACGAAGCGCGCCCAGCCGCCGAACGGCAGGAAGAGCGAGGGGTCGAGCGTCCAGACCGTCGCCGCCGTGTTCTGCGCAAACTCCAGCGAGACCGGATTCACCGCCGGCTGGTTCACCCCGTTGAAGGCATTGTTCTGGAACACGCAGTTGCGCAGGCGGGAAAAGTCGAGCCCGGCCACCGTGGTATCGACCGCCTCCACCCGGTCGACATTGCCGGAAAACGGCCGGAACACATTGTCGGACACCGACAGACCCTGGATGTAATGCCCCGCCCCCTTCGGCGCCACCACGATCCAGCGGAACCCCGGCGACACCGAGATCGCGGTGAACAGATTGCCGGTGATCGACAGCCCGCCGAAGGAATATTCGTTGGAGAACTCCGGCGCCGGGTCGTGCTCGTTCGACCATTCGATGAAACAGTTGTCGATATAGTTGCCGGTGATCGTGGTCATGCAGTTCAGCTGGGTCAGCACCAGCCCGGCCAGCCGGATCCCCACGGTTTCGCCGTCGCCCTGGAAGAAGTGATTGCCGATCAGCATATGGCCGGTGCCCTTCATCACCGCGAAATGGCGGAACCGCACGATCCGGTTGCCGCGGATCTTGGCGTCGTTGGCATTGACGTTCAGCGCCACCGAGTTGCGATCCTGCGCGCGCAGGCTCTGCTCGCTCGACAGGAACTGGGTCTCGTCGATGATCAGGCCCTGGCAGCCGGTGCCGATCGAGGTGATGCCGCGATCCTTCGGCTGGTTGAAGACGCAGCCCGAGATGCGGAAGATCGATCCCGTCGGCGCCAGCATCAGCGCCGAGCCGATGCCCTGGCAGCGGAATTCGATCCCTGTCAGCTCGAACACGTCGAGCCGGGCGATGCCCGAGAAATCGAGCGCATATTTGTAGCGGGTAAAGCTGTAGCTCTGCACCCCCGCCGCGCCCCACAGCGGTTGGCTCAGCGTCAGCGAGCCGGCCCCGGCATTCACCGCGGTCACATAGACCTCGCGCCCGACGCCGGTGCCGGCGACCCGCGCGCCGACCGGGATCTGCGACACATTGCTGATGCCGGTCAGTTGATAGGGCTGGCCCGGGTTGTAGCTCGCCGTCGCCGTGGCCGTGGTGTTGCTCCAGGCACTGCCCGCCACCAGCGCGATCTGACCGTTGGCGATCACCCGCCGGGTGGCGAAACTGTCGGTGATGCCGGTCACCGCCGCGACGTCGATCGGCTGGCTGATCTGCACCTGCCGGCCGC
>JAKAJW010000154.1 GCA_021813645.1 Pseudomonadota bacterium
TGAGGATGTAACGGGGCGGGGCCGGGCGAGCGTGCCGGCGGATCCGCAGGGAGGGGAACGATGACGGAAGACGACCGCATGCTGCTGACGGTCGTGCTGCGGCACGACCAGTCGAAGACCGTCGGCGCGATCCAGGAACAGCTGTCGCAGCAGGGCTATTTCGAGAAGTTCCCGCCCGAGGGCGTCGAGGTGGTCAGCTGGTATGTGATGATGGGGCTTGGCCAGGTCGTCACCCTGCGCTTCCCGGCGCATCGGTTGCGCGAGGTGAACCGTGCGGTGGAGGGCACCGCCTGGGGCGCCTTCCGCACCGAGATCTACGCCACCTACGACTTCCGCCCGGTGGCCAAGGACCAAAGACAGGGCCGGCTGAGGCTGGCCACCCAGACGGAGATCTGACCCATGAGCGACCCACGCGCCTTCGTCATCGGCCATCCGATCGCGCATTCCCGTTCGCCGATGCTGCACGGCTACTGGCTGAAGCATTACGGCATCGCCGGTAGCTACGAGAAGCTCGACGTGGTGCCGGAGGCGATCCCGGCCTTCTTCGCCGCCTTCGACCGCGAGGGCTGGGTGGGCGGCAATGTGACGGTGCCGCACAAGCTGGCGGTGATCCCCTTTCTGGACCGGATCGACCCGGCCGCCGAGGCGATGGGGGCGGTGAACACGATCTGGCGCGAGGGCGCGGATCTGGTCGGCGGCAATACCGATGCGCAGGGCTTCATCGGCAATCTCGACGACCGGGCGCCGGGCTGGGACGCCGGCGCCAAGCGGGCGGTGGTGCTGGGCGCTGGCGGGGCGGCGCGGGCGGCGGCCTATGGGCTGCTCGGGCGCGGCTTCGCGGTGACGCTGTGCAACCGGACGCTGGACAAGGCCGAGGCGCTGGCCGCGCATTTCGGCCGCGGCGTGGCGGCGGCGGACTGGGCGGCGCTGCCGGCGCTGCTGGCGCAGGCCACGCTGCTGGTGAACGCGACGAGCCTCGGCATGGTGCATCAGCCGCCGCTCGAGATCGACCTGACGCCGATGCCGGCGGGCGGGGTGGTCTACGACGTGGTCTATGTGCCGCTGGAAACCGAGCTTCTGGCCGCGGCGCGGGCGCGCGGGCTGCGCCCGGTCGACGGGCTGGGGATGCTGCTGCATCAGGCGGTGGAAGGGTTCCAGCACTGGTTCGGCACCCGGCCCGAGGTGACGGCGGAGCTGCGCGCGCTGCTTGAGGCCGATATCCGCGCCAAGACGCCGGCGGGCTGAGCGGGGGGCGCGATGGGACGACCGTCTCCAACAAAGTAAACAGGCCCGCGACGGCGACAGGGAGACAGCGCCGAGGAGGATCGCGGGACAACAAGGGAGGAGAAAGATGAAGCGGAGACAGCTTTTCGCCGTTGCGGCGGCGGGCCTGTTGCTGGCCGGGCCGTTCCGGCCGGCGCAGGCCGAGGATGTGGTGAAGATCCCCTGCGTCTGCGAATTGTCGGGCGCCGGTGCCGTCTCGGGGACCAATTACCGCGACGGGGCGCATATCGCGGTGGACGAGATCAATGCCGCGGGCGGCATTCTCGGCCGCAAGATCGTGATGGCCGACATGGACACCCAGACCGATCCGCAGATCAGCCGGGCGCTGGTGCAGAAGGCGATCGACGACGGCGCCTATGCGATCATGGGCACGGTCTATTCCGGCTCCACCATCGTCAACATGATGGTGGCCCAGCAGGCCGGGGTGCCGCAATTCACCGGCTCGGAGGCGCCAAACATCACCGCGAAGGGCAACCCCTATATCTTCCGCACCTCGTCCGGGGCGCAGAAGGGGGTGCCGGCGCTGACCGCCTATTTCAAGGATCAGCTCAAGGTCGGCAAGATCGCCATCGCCTGGGTCAACAACGACTTCGGCAAGGGCGGGCATGACGTCTTCGTCAAGGAGATGAAGCGGGTCGGCATCGACCTGGTGGCCGATGTGCCGAGCGAGCAGGGCCAGGCCGATTTCTCCGCCGATGTGGCGAAGATCCGGCAGTCCGGCGCGCAGGCGGTCTTCGTCTATCTGAACGAGGAGGAGGACGCCCGCTTCCTGAAGGAGGCGAAGAAGCAGGGGCTTGCTGTGCCGCTGGTCGGCGAGGTGACGCTGACCGGGCAGAAGGTGATCGACCTGGCGGGCGGCGCCGCCGAAGGGGCCTATGCGCATGTCGGGCTCGCCACCTCGGCGCCGGTGCCGGCGATCGAGGCCTTCGTGGCGAAGTTCAAGAAACGCTACGGACGGGACACCGACCATAACGGCATCAAGGGCTATATCGGGGTCTATGCGATCAAATACGCCACCGAGATGGTCGGCAAGTTCGACCGCAAGGCGCTGGCCGAGAAGCTGCACGGGCTGACGCTCGACGCCAGCAAATACCCCGGCATGCTGCTGACCACCTCTTGGGACAAGACCGGCGAGCTGAGCCGGGAAAGCTTCATGACCGAGGTGAAGGGCGGCAAGCAGGTCGTCATCGGCACGGTGCCGGCGAACTGAGCCGGCCGCCCGCGCCACATATCGAGCGCCGGCCCGCCGGGCCGGTGCCCTGACCCCGCGACCCAGCCCTGGGGCCGGCGGCCCATGTGCCGCGCCGCCCCAAGCCGGAGGCCCTGAAATGGCGGAATTTCTGCAAGTCTTGTTCTCGGGCCTGGCGACCGGCTCGATCTACGCGCTGGCCGCGATCGGCTTCTCGCTGGTCTGGCAGGCGGCGCAGGTGGTGAACTTCGCCCAGGGCGAGTTCGTCATGCTGCCGGCATTCTTCGTGCTGGTCGCGCTGCACTGGTTCGGCTGGCCCCTGTGGGCGGCGCTGGCCTTCGGCCTGGCGGTGGCGGTCGCGGTGCTGGGGCTGCTGTTCAAGCGGCTGATCGTCGAGCCGATGCTGCCGGCCGGCGGTCTGCCGCTGATCATCGCCACCATGGCGCTGTCGATCCTGCTGAAGGAGGGCACCAAGCAGTTCTACGGCGCCGAGGCGCAGCCTTTCCCGAGCCTGTTTCCGCAAAGCACGGTGCGGCTCGGCGGGGCGGTCGTCGCCTGGCAGGACATCCTGAACCTGGCGGTGTCGCTGGCGGTGGTGGTGGCCCTGACGCTGTTTCTCAACCGCAGCCGGATCGGCCGGATGATGCAGGCGACGGCGCAGAACCCGGCGGTGGCGGAAATCCTCGGGGTGAACACCAAGCGGATGGTGCTCTACACCTTCCTGATCAACGCGGCGCTGGCGGCGGTGGCCTCGGTACTGATCTCGCCGGTCTATCTCGCCAAGTTCTCGAACGGCGAGACGCTGGGGCTGGTGGCCTTCATCGCGGCGATCGTCGGCGGCTTCAACCAGATCCGCGGCGCCCTGGCGGGCGGGCTCTTGATCGGCGTGCTGGACAATCTGACCGCCACCTATGTGACCACCGAATACCGCGCCGCGCTGCCCCTGGTGATGCTGATCGTCATCATCCTGTGGCGGCCGCAGGGACTGTTCGGCACCGCCGAGGGGAGGCAGGTATGAAACGGCTCTTGTTGCTGGGCCTGGGTCTGGTCGCGCTGCTCGTGGCGCCGCTTGGCCAGGGCACCTACGTGACCTATCTGCTGTGCTCCTGGCTGACCTTCGGGATCGCCGCGATGGGGCTGAACCTGACGCTGGGCTATGCCGGGCAGATCTCGCTGGCGCAGGCCTCCTTCATGGGGATCGGCGCCTATGTCACCGCGCTGCTGACGCTGGCCGGCTGGCCCTGGCTGGCGGCGATGCCGCTGGCGGTGGCGGCCTGCTTCCTGGTGGGGCTGGCGCTGGGGTTTCCGGCGCTGCGGGTGCAGGGCCATTTCCTGGCCTTCGTGACGCTGGCCTTCAACACGCTGTTCTTCCTGGTCGCCCGTAACGAGGATGGGCTGACCGGCGGCCCCTATGGGCTGTCGGGCATGCCGCGGCCCGATTTCGGTCTGCTGGACACGGCGCAGCAGCCGGCCTTCTACTATTTCACCCTGGCGGTGTTCCTGGCCGCCGCGGTGCTGTTGTGGGGGATCGTGCGCTCGCCCTGGGGCCGGGCCTTCAAGGGCCTACGCGAGAACCCGATCCGAGCGGAAAGCCTGGGGCTCGACACCCGGCGGATCACGCTGATGGCCTTCGCCATCGGCTCGGCCTATGGCGGGCTGGCGGGGGCGCTGTTCTCGCCCCTGGTGCAATATGTCGAGCCGGGAAGCTTCGCCTTCGCGCAGTCGCTGCGCATCCTGCTGATGGTGGTGGTGGGCGGCGCCGGCTTCTTCTTCGCGCCGATGCTGGGCGCGGCGATGGTGATCCTGCTGCCGGAGGTGCTGCGCTTCACCGAGGGCTATTATCTGATGATCTACGCCGGCGCGGTGATCGTGCTGATGGTGGTCTGCCCGGAGGGGCTGATCGGGCTCGGCGGCCGGCTGCGCGACCGGTTCCAAGCGCCCCGGCCACGCGGCGACCTGCAAGAGGGGGCGCGGCCATGACCGTGCCGGTGCTGGCGGTGCGCGACATCGCCAAGGGGTTCGGCGCCATCCGGGCGGTCGACGGGGTCAGCTTCGAGGTGCGGCCGGGCGAGATCCTCGGGCTGATCGGGCCGAACGGCTCGGGCAAGTCGACGCTGTTCAACTGCATCCTGGGCCAGCTGACGCCGGACCGCGGCAGCGTTGAAGTGAACGGTCGTTCGGTATCCGGCCGAAGGCCGTTCGAGCTGAGCCGGCTCGGCGTCGGGCGGACCTTTCAGCAGCTGTCGGTCTTTCCCAAGATGTCGGTGCTCGACAATGTCATTCTGGCCGGGCAGGAGCATCGGGGCAGCCTGCTCGGCCGGCTGTTCGCCGCGCCCGACGCCGGGCTGACGGCCGAGGCGGAGCGGCTGATCGCCTTCTTCCGGCTGGGCCATCTGCGCGACGAGATGGCCGGCGCGCTGTCCTACGGCCAGCAGAAGCTGGTCGACGCGGCGATGGCCTTCATGGCCGGGCCGAGCCTGGTGCTGCTCGACGAGCCGGCGGGCGGCGTCAACCTGACCATGCTCGCCGGGCTGAAGGAGCGGCTGATCGCCTATAACCGCGAGCACGGCACCACCTTCGTGGTGATCGAGCACAACATGGAATTCGTCATGTCGCTTTGCACGCGGATCATCGTGCTGGCGGAGGGGCGGATCATCGCCGAGGGGCCGCCGGAAGCGGTGCGCGCCGACCCGCGGGTGATCGACGCTTATCTCGGGGGTTGAGATGCTGGAGCTGCACAAGGTCTATGGCGGATACGGCAAGATCACCATCCTGAACGGGGTGAGCTTCGCCATTCCGCGGGCGTCGATCACCACGGTGATCGGGCCGAACGGGGCCGGCAAGTCGACCGTGTTCAAGGCGATCTTCGGCCTGCTGAACATTCAGTCCGGCAAGGTGCTGCTGGACGGCCGGGACGTCACCGGGGCGCGGCCGGCGCAGATGATCGCCCAGGGCGTGACCTATGTGCCGCAGGGCCGCAACGTGATCCCGCAGCTGTCGGTCTGGCACAATCTGGAGCTGGGCGGGGTCACCGCGCCGGATCAGGCGCGGGTGCGGGCGCGGATCGAGGAGGTGATGGACCAGTTCCCGATGCTGCGCCAGCGTCGGAACCAGAAGGCGATCGAGCTGTCGGGCGGCCAGCAGAAGCAGCTGGAGATCGCCCGCGCGCTGATCCTGGAGCCGAAGCTGATCCTGATCGACGAGCCTTCGATCGGGCTGTCGCCGAACCTGGTGCAGGAGGTCTTCGCCACGCTGCGGCGGCTGCGCGACCGCGGCGTGACGGTGCTGATGGTCGAGCAGAACGCCAAGGCGGCGCTGGCGATGTCGGACTACGGGCTGGTGCTGGAGTTGGGCCAGACCCGGATGCACGACCGGGCCGCGGCGCTTTTGGCCGATCCGCGGGTGGGGCATCTGTTCCTCGGCGGTTCGATCGAGGAACCGGCGCGCTGAGGCTTGCCAGCGCCGCCGCGGCCGGGGATGCTGGGGCGCTGCGGCTTCAGCTCAGCGGGAAGTGGCAGGCCACCTGACGGCCGTCGGCGAGCGGGCGCAGCACCGGGCGTTCGGCCCGGCAGCGGTCTTGCGCGAAGGGGCATCGGGTGGAGAACTTGCAGCCCTTGGGCGGGTTCAGCGGGCTTGGGATCTCGCCCTGCAGGATGATCCGGTCGCGACCGCCGGCGCGGCCGACATGCGGCTCGGGGATC
>JAKAJW010000310.1 GCA_021813645.1 Pseudomonadota bacterium
GCCGACGCAGACATAGGGCGTGGATGGGGAGATCAGCGACAGGATCGGATCGCTCTCGGCCGTGACCGTTTCGGCCAGGCCGTGATAGACCGCCTGGCTGACCAGCGCTGGCTGGGTGCCGAAGTCGATGACGCGAAGACGCATGCTTCCTCCCTCGGCGCTAAGCTAGAGCGAAAATCACATTCCGTAAATCGTATATATGCGTCAGCTCGCGAAGGTTACGACCTTGCCGAGAGGCAGGCTGCGGATGCGCTTGCCGGTCAGCGCGAAGACCGCATTTGCCAGGGCCGGGGCGGCCGGAGGGGTGGCCGGCTCGCCGACGCCGGTCGGGTGATCGAGGCTTGCCAGAATCTTGGTCTCGAACTGCGGTACTTGCGGCATCCGCAGCGCATCGTAATCGTAGAAGTTCTGCTGCTGTACGGCGCCGTCGGCGAAGGTGATCTCGCCCATGATAGCTGCGGTCAGCCCGTAGACCGCCCCCGAAATCGCCTGGGCCGCGATCGTCCCTGGGTCGAGCGCCAGACCAACGTCCTGGGCGATCCACATCTTTTCCAGCCGGATGCCCTGGGCCGACTGGCTGATCTCGACGATCTCGGCGGTGGGCGTGCCGAACGACCAGCAGAAGGCCATGCCGCGGGCCCGGCCTGCGGCCGGTGCGCTGCCCCAGCCGGCCAACTCTGCCACGGCCTCGACCACCTTGGCGGCGCGCGGGCTTTGCTGCGCCATCAGCTTCAGCCGCATGGCCACCGGGTCGAGCCCGGACGCATGCGCCAGTTCGTCGAGGAAGCATTCCTGGAAGAAGGCATTGTGCGAATTGCCGACCGAACGCCAGGAACCGATCGGCACCTTCACCCCCGAGACATGGCCGGAAACCCGGTAGTTCGGGATGCCGTAGGGTTGGTCGAACAGGCCCTCAACCAGGATCTTGTCCGGCCCGGGCGGCACCAGGCCGAGAACGCGCCTGGCCTGGTTGGCATAGACCGAGGGCGCGGCGACCGCCGCCTTGAGCGCCACCGGCCCCTCGGGGCCGACCTCGCCCTCCAGCCGGCAGATGGCACCGGGGCGGAAGAAGTCGTGCGTCATATCCTCCTCGCGCCGCCAGGTCAGCAGCACCGGCGTGCCTGCCATCGCCTTGGCGACCAGTGCTGCCTGAACCGCATAGTCAAACTCCGCCCGTCGGCCGAAGCCGCCGCCGAGGAAGGGCGTGATGACGCTCACCTGATCGGCGGCAAGCCCGACGGCCGCCGCGCATTTGTCGCGGATCACGGTCGGCGCCTGATTGGGCGCCCAGACGGTCAGACGGCCATCCTTCAGAAGGGCCGCGGCATTCATCGGCTCCATCGTCGCATGGGCGAGATAGGGCACGCGGTATTCCGCTTTCAGCACATTCGCGCCGGCAAGGGCTCGCTCCACGTCGCCGTCATCGCGCAGCGTCGAATTGGGCGCGGCGTCGAAAGCTTTCGCGATCTCGGCAAAGATGCCGTCTGTGGTCGGCGGGTAGGGCGCCGGCGCCCAGGTGATCTGCACGGTCTCCAGCGCCTTGAAGGCAATCCAGGTATTGCTCGCGACGACTGCAACGCCATCGGCGAGCGGAACGACCGCCTTCACCCCCGGCATCGCCTGCGCCGTGGTCGCGTCGTAGCTCAGCATGCCGCCACCCAGCCCCGGGTTGCGGCGCACCGAGGCAAACAGCATCCCCGGCAGTCGCGTGTCGATCCCGAAGGCCGCTGTGCCGGTCGATTTCGCCACCATGTCCAGCCGCGGCAGCGGCTTGCCCAACAGGGTCCAATCACGCGGATGCTTCAGCGACGGATTTGCAGGCGGGGCGATGCCGGACGCCTCTTCGGCGAGGTCGCCGTAGCGGATGCGGGTTCCATCCGGGGCCACGACAGCGCCCTTCTCGGTCTTGAGCGCCAGCTGGTTCTGTTTCAGCCGCTGCGCCGCGGCCGCGACCAAAACCGCCCGGGCCGCGGCGCCGGCAAGCCGCATCCGCACGAAGGCGTCGGCCATCGAAGTGGAGCCGCCGGTGGCCTGAACGCCCATCAGCCGTCCAACGATACCCATCGCGTCGTCGGCCAGCCGTTGCATCCGGCTATCGCGATAGTCGGCGAAGGGCAGGCCGGCCGCCGCCACTGCCAGATTGGCATAGGCAGAGGCCGCCGGTCCGTGCTCGGCCCGCACCTCGGCCCAATCGAGGTCCATCTCTTCGGCGACCAGCGCGGCCAGTGTGCTTTGCACGCCTTGGCCCATCTCGGCGCGGGGGGCGACGATGGTGACGCCATCGGACCGCAGGATCACCCAGGGGTTGAAGACGGTTTCGCCCGGCCCCGCGGTCAGCGGGTTGGCGCCAGCCTCACGATAGCGCCAATAGCCGAAGGCGGTGCCCCCGGCGACGGCGACGGTGGCGACCAGAAAGCTACGGCGGGTGATGCGTCCGGCGCGGCTCATCTCAGGCCCTCTGCAGCCGGCGGGCGGCGTCCTGAATGGCGGCGCGGATGCGGGGATAGGTACCGCAGCGGCAAAGGTTGCCGGCCATCGCGGCGTCGATGTCGGCCTCGCTCGGCGTGGTGGTGCCAGCCAACAGGGCCGCTGCCGACATGATCTGGCCGGACTGGCAGTAGCCGCATTGCGCCACCTGATTGTCGATCCAGGCCTGCTGGAGCACGGCGAGTTTCTCGGGCGTGCCGATCCCTTCGATGGTCGTGATCGCAACGCCCTGCGCATCGCCGAGGCGGGTCAGGCAGGACCGCACCGGCTGCCCGTCCAGATGCACCGTGCAGGCACCGCATTGGCCGACGCCGCAGCCGTATTTGGTTCCCGTCAGCCCCAGTTCGTCGCGCAGCACCCAGAGCAGCGGCATATCCGGATCGGCCGTCACCTCATGCGTGGTTCCGTTGATGACGAGTTTCATGCGTCTCCCCTGCCTGTCGGCGCAATTATGGGCCGTCGGGGGCGCAGCGCAACCGGGGGATTGCGCCGGCGGGGTGGGGGCGCTAGCCGGGAGGCATTGGGGAGGGACGCGATGACCAACACCGGCTACGACCCTGCGGCAGAAGGCGCGCAGATGGCTTTCGACGGGCGGATGTCCTATGGCGACTACCTGAAGCTCGATGCGATCCTGACGGCGCAGGCGCCGCTTTCGGATGCCCATGACGAGATGTTGTTCATCGTCCAGCACCAGACCTCGGAACTTTGGATGCGGCTCGCCATTCACGAGCTTGGCTCGGCCCGCGAGGCGCTTGCGCGCGACAACTTCTCCCACGCCTTCAAGACGCTCTCGAGGGTTTCGCGGATCTTCGAACAGCTGAATGGCGCCTGGGACGTGCTGAGGACCATGACGCCGTCGGACTATACCACGTTCCGCGCGACGCTCGGGCAGTCCTCGGGCTTTCAGTCATGGCAGTATCGGCTGATCGAATTCGTGGTCGGTAACCGCAACGGCGCGATGCTCCGGCCCCATGCCCATCGCCCGGAGATCAAGGCCCTGCTGGAGGCCGAGATGGCGCGACCCTCGTTGTATCAAGTGGCGCTCGGCGCGTTGCATCGGGGCGGGCTGGCCTTGCCGGAGGCGCTGCTGCAGCGCGATCCCTCCCTGCCCTGGGAGGCGGACGCGGCGGTGGAAGCGGCCTGGGCGGCGGTCTACCGCGACCCCGAGGCGCATTGGGCGCTCTATGAATTGGCCGAGAAGCTTGTCGATTTCGAAGACTACTTCCGGCGCTGGCGGTTCAACCACGTCACCACGGTGGAGCGCGTGATTGGCTTCAAACGCGGCACCGGCGGCACCGGCGGGGTGAGCTACCTGAAGCGGATGCTGGAGGTCGAGCTGTTTCCAGAGCTCTGGCACCTGCGCACCGGTCTCTGATCGGCCGCGCACACCGCCTCGCGTGAAATCGGCGGCCTGATTCGGCCCGGCTTTCGGCGCCGGATTTATACCGCAATTGCGGGCGCGACCCGGCGTATCCGGAGGCTTTCTGCCGAAATGTTTACGATTTTAGCCGAACTGCTGAAAGGAATGGGCCGCAGGAACCCATAAAGCCGCCGAAATTCTGGCGCCTTCTCATGGGAATAAGAGCAGAACGCCCGGCAAATGCGCCGTGAGCGCGGCCGATGGCGCGCACACCAGAATGCGATGCCATCTTTGACCATGAATCTTACTCATCGCCACCCAGGCGCGCCCTTACTCATGCCGCGAATCTCCTGCAAGACTTGGTTCATGAGCCGAACCAAGCTCGGGTGCCAGACCAACAGACGGCGAGACCGAGCGGGCAGTGGCGATCGTATCTGCCGCGTCAGAACTGCGGCAAGGGTTTGAAATGACGGCGCAAAGCCGAGGAACAGGAGAGCTGAGATGATCGAGAACCTTGCTGACAAAGCTCGTCAGGGCCGTGTTTCCGCGCTGCAGATGATGAAGCTACAAGGTCAGGCCGGAGCGACCCGGGCCGGTCGCAACACGGCGAGCCCGAAGCTGGTCTTCCTTTCCAGCCGCCAACATTCGAACACATTTCAATTGGTTCTCTGACAGTCGTCTTTGAAAGGCGGTGGCGAGTCAATTCGGCCCGCCAACAGAAACCGGAATTCCAAAACGGTATGCGCGGCAACAAAATCGTGCAATTCCGGAATTGCCGAAATCCCGTGACCGGCGAGTCGATTTCCGGTCCGTGATCTCTGCAAGTGAATACCGCGCATGGCCATAAAATCGGAGACGAGGGCGGGGCGCCTCGACAGCCGATGCCAGGCGGGCCCCGTTCCTCCTCGTGACGGGCAGCCCCGCCCCCTCTCCTCGCGCACTCGCGGGGGGAGGGGGAGGCCGTTCGGAAGGGCTGGCACTGCCTGCCGGTGCCCGTCCGGCTTCATCGCGGGGCTGGCCCGGCGTTAGGTGCGGCCCCGGCTGTTCGAGGCCCGCGAGACCCAGGCCCAACTCGTCGCACACATGTCGTCCAGCCCACGTTCGGCCTTGAATCCCAAGAGCTTTTCCGCTTTGGCCGGGTCGCCGTAGTAACAGGCCAAGTCGCCCTCGCGGCGGGGGGCGACACGGTAGGCAAGCGGCTTGCCACAGGCCCTTTCGTAGGCCTGCAACATGTCCATCACCGAATAGCCCTGGCCGGTGCCGAGGTTCACCAGATGGCTCGGCTCATCCCGCATCAGCGCGTCGAGCGACAGCACATGCCCCTTCGCCAGATCCACGACATGGATATAGTCGCGCACGCCAGTGCCATCGGGCGTCGGATAATCGTCGCCAAAGACATTGAGAGCGGGGAGTTCGCCGGTCGCCACCTTGGCGATATAGGGCATCAGGTTGTTGGGGATGTCCGACGGATCTTCGCCGATCAGTGCCGAAGGATGCGCTCCGGCCGGATTGAAGTAACGCAGGATGCCGAACCGCCAGCGTTCATCGCCCTGGGCCGCGGCCTGGATGATCTGCTCGCCCATGAGTTTGGTCAGCGCATAGGTCGAGGCATAGCCGAGCGCGGCCTCCTCCGGGATCGGCCAGTCGAGCGTCGGCGCGTAGACCGTGGCAGAGGAGGAAAACACCAGCCGGAAGCAGCCCGCGGCCCGCATCGCCTTCATCAGGTTCACCAGGCCGGTGCAATTCGTCTCGATATAGTCGAGCGGGATCTTCTGGCTTTCGCCGACCGCCTTCTTGGCTGCGAAATGCACGACGCCATCGAAGGCTGTGGCGCTCAGCACGCGGGCCAGCCCCTCGGCGTCGAGCACGTCGCAACGGTGAACCTTGACCGGCTTTCCGGTGATGATCTCCAGTCGGTCCGGCACATCCGTGCGCGCATTGGCGAAATTGTCCAGGATTTCGACTTCATAGCCGGCCTCGCAGAGCGCGACATAGGTATGCGATCCGATGTAGCCGGCGCCGCCGGTCAGCAGGATGCGGCCCGTCATGGCTGTCCCTTCCCTCACGGCGCCAGGCGATGCGCCCGTCTTAGCGCGCTCAGTCGGCAAGAACCAGAAGGTCGCGTTCCGACACGCTGATTTCGGCGGTGGAGCCGACGGCGGGCGGCGGCAGGTCGGGCCGGTTGAACGTGTCGAGCGAGACCAGGCTGCCGCCGACATTGACCCGGATGCGGATGACCGAACCGAGGAAATTCACATCGGCGATGCGGCCCGAGAGCACGATGCCATGGCCCTCGCGCCGGCC
>JAKAJW010000094.1 GCA_021813645.1 Pseudomonadota bacterium
TCGATGAAGACGCGGAGCATTTCCGGTGCGGTGACGGACAACACCAGGAAGGCCGCGGCGATCAACACGGAACCGGCCACGAAGAACACCGGGAGCGCCGGCATCATCCGGTTGGCGAGGCCGAGGCCAAGGTTGACCACCAGCCCCATCACCAGAAACGGCGCCGCCGTCATCAGCCCGATGTAGAAGCTGGCCGAGATCGCCTTGACGATCTGCGACGCCATGTCGGGCAGAATGACATGACCAAACGGAAAGACCTGATAGGAGAACATCAGCGCCCGCAGGATCAGCGCATCGGTATTGGTCACGAAGATCAGCACGATCGCGGCGATCAACAAGAGGTTCGCCACCGCGGTCGAGCCCTGGAAGGAGCCGAGGCCGGGCGAGAGCACGTTGGTCAGCCCCGCGACCTGGCCGACGAGATAACCGGCGAATTCGAGCCCGGAAAAGATCACCCGTGCGGTGAGGCCGATCCAGAGCCCCACCGTGACCTCGGCCGCGAACAGCAGTGCCATCGGGCCGAGCGGCC
This sequence comes from Pseudomonadota bacterium, assembly GCA_021813645.1. GTDB lineage: Bacteria > Pseudomonadota > Alphaproteobacteria > Rhodobacterales > Rhodobacteraceae > Solirhodobacter. Next base: position 530 of record JAKAJW010000094.1, read on the forward strand.
CGGGCTGGATCGGTGGCACCGGCGTGGCGGGATAGAGCGCGAGGCAAAGCACCAGAGCGAAGGACAGGCGGGCGCGCATTGGTACGGTGGCTTCGCCGAAGGCGGGCAAGAACATCAGTGCCGAGCCGAGCCGCGCGACCACGAGCATGTATCCGAAGACCTGCCCGTCGAGATAGGCCTGCATCAGCATGGCCTAGGCACCGATGGTCCCCAGGGTCTTGAGCGCGGCCTTGCGGTGGATTTCGTTGTGCGAGATCACCTGGGTCATTGGGCTCACCCGCTCCAGCATCGAGCGAACGAAGCTGCGGACTTCGGGCGTGACCATCAGGGCGGGCCATTCGTCGCGGGCGGCGAATTGCTGGATCAATTTGCGTGCGTCGAGCAAGAATTCCTGGACCCGTTGCGGCGACATCAGCAGCGTCCGCTCGGTGCCGTTCATCTTCACCGCCTCGGTGAATTCGTTTTCCCAGGCGGCGGACATGACAAGCACCGGAACGAAGCCCGCGGCATCGGTGAGCGCGCGACAGATCTGGTTGGCCAGCCGGCTGCGCACATGGTCGGTGATGGTGACCACATTCGTTGTGCTCGCCGCGGTCTCCGCGATGGATTCGATAATAAGCTGCATGTTCCGGATCGAGACGCGTTCGGCCAGGAGCCGCTGCAGCACGTGCTGGAGCAGCACGATCGGGGCCGGGTTGGAGATCTCGTTGGCAAGCTTCTGATACTCGCGGTCGAGGTTCTTCACGAGTTCCTGCGTGGCGCCATAGCTCAGGAGCTCGGGCATATGCTCCTTGATGACCTCGGTCATATGGGTGGTGATGACGCTTTCGGGGTCGACCACGGTATGGCCGCGGCGCTCTGCCTCGGCGGCGCGGCCGCGGTCGATCCAGACGGCGGGCAAGCCAAAGGTCGGTTCCTTGGTGCGCTCGCCCGGCAAGTCGATGACCGTTCCGGCTGGGTCGATCACCATCATGCCGGTCGGGCGCACCTCGCCGCGGGCCACTTCCACCCCCTGGACCAGGATCGCATAGCTGTTGCCAGGCAGCGCCGCGTTGTCCTTGATGCGGACGGCCGGGAGAACGAAGCCGAAATCCTTCACGAAGAGGTTGCGCAGGCTCTTCACCTTGCCGGGAAGCGCAGCGTCCATCGAGGAGATCAGCGGGACCAGGCCGCTGCCGAGCTCGAGCCGCAACTCGTCAAGCTTCAGCAGGCTCTGCGTGGTTTCCTCGGTGGCGCCGCTTTCGCGAGTCTTGCGCTTTTCCTCGGCCGCCGCTTCGGCCGCGTCGCGACGCCGGGTCTGGTGCTGCATCAGATAGGCAAGACCGGCCATCAGCCCGGCGAGGAAGAGAAAGACCAGCAGCGGAAAGCCCGGCAGCAGGCCGATCATCAGCAGTAGTCCCGCGGCCATGTAGAGCGCCTTGGGAAAGTTCGACAGTTGGCCCAGAACCGCCTCGTTGGTGGCACCCTCAGTGCCGCCCTTGGTGACGATCAAGCCGGCGGCAAGAGAGACCACCAGCGCGGGAATTTGGGTCACGAGGCCGTCGCCGATGGTGAGCGTCGTGTAGTTGTCGAGCGCCTGAGTGATCGTGAGTCCGTGCTGGATCACGCCGATCAGGATGCCCCCCACGACATTGATCAGGGTGATGATGAGACCGGCGACCGCATCGCCGCGCACGAACTTCGACGCGCCATCCATGGCCCCGAAGAACGCGCTTTCCGCCTCGAGGGTCCTGCGACGGCGGCGGGCGTCCTCTTCGGTGATCATCCCGGCGCCGAGATCGGCGTCGATCGCCATTTGCTTGCCCGGCATGGCGTCGAGCGAAAAACGCGCAGAGACCTCGGCGATTCGGGTGGAGCCCTTGGTGATGACGACGAAGTTGATGACAACGAGGATGGCGAAGATGACGATCCCGATGACGAAATCGCCCGACACGATGAAGCGCGAGAAACCCTCGATCACCCCGCCCGCCGCACCGGGACCGGTATGGCCGCGGCTGAGGATCAGCCGGGTGGAGGAGATGTTGAGCGACAGCCGCAGCATGGTGACCATCAGCAGCAGCGTCGGGAAGGAGTTGAAGTCCAGCGGCTTCGGGATCCAGAGCGCGATCATCAGGATCAGGACCGAAACCGACAGCGAGATGGCCAGGCCGAAATCCAGCAGGATCGGCGGTAGCGGCACGAAGAGCATGCCGAGGACCATGACCACGCCAAGCGCGAAGGCGACGTCGCGGTTGCGCAGGCCGAAATTGGTCCAACTTCCGAGCTGTGCGGCCGAGAAGGGCATGGAGAAGGTCGGGCTACGACTGGCCATCTGGGGTCAGAATTCCTGGGTGAAGTTGGGCAGGACCGGCTGCAGTTCCTGACGCGAGTAGATAGAGAAGCTGCGGCTGTCGCGATCGGCGCTCAGTGAGGCGGACCAGGCGATCTTGGGCATCGGCAGAACCTCGGCCAGCTGTGCATCGGGCGCGCTGTCGATATTCGGCGCTTCCGGCGCATGAGCCGGCGGAAGCGCCGTCGGCCCGCCGTTGGCGACGGCGATGTTGGTCTGGAGCGCGGCCAAATAGGTTTGCCGTTCCCCGGCGCTGGATGAGTGATAGGAGCCGGCGGCAAGCATCCAATCTCCGGTCCGCGCGTAGAGGTTCAGCAGATAGCGCGCGGCATAGTCGACGTTGGTCGCCGGATCGAAGGCGGTCTGAAGGGAGGCGAAGGCATTGGGGTGCCACCGCAGATTCACCTGCATGCACCCGACGTCGATCGACGTCACGCCGATCGCCTGCTGGGCTTGAACCCATTGGACGGCCTGCGCCTCGCTCCGGAACATCCGGCCGTCGCCGGCAGCGTTCACGCTCCAGGGCCATACCGTCACCCTGCCCTGCCGACGCATACCGGCTTCCTGCAGGCCGATGGCCAGAAGAAGATGGCCCGGAATGTTGTAGCGCTGCTCCGCTGCTAGGATGGCAGAGGTGCAAAGGTCCTGCGAGACGATCTGGCGTCCGACCGGCCCGGCGGGGCGAGGCGCCGGCGGTACCGCCGGCATGGGAGGCGGCTCGGGGGTAGAGGGCGTATAGAACCCTGCCCAGCCCTCTGCCCCGCTTCCGGCCGGCACCAGAACCAAGGCCAAGCACAGAAGCGCCCGGGCACGCATCACAGCGCCCCGTGCATGATGAGGTCGAAGACCTTATCGGAGAGCTTGTGCAGCATCGCAAAGATGAAGGGCAGTGTGAGGCTGGTTCCGATCAGGATGGCGACGATCTTCGGAACGAAGGTCAACGTCATCTCTTGGACCTGCGTCAAGGCCTGGAACACGGCGATGCCCAGGCCGACGGCGAGCGCGATGGCAAGGATCGGACCGGATGCGATCAGCACGGTCATGATCGCATCGGATAGGATTGTATATACGTCCGATTGGCTCATGGCCGGCTTGCCACCTCCTGGCCCGATCAGATCTGCATCTGCATGATTTGCTGATAGGCCTCGACCAGCTTGTCGCGTAGGGCGACAGAGAGCTTCACCGTGCTTTCCATGGCCAGCGTGGCCTCGACCACTTGCTGGGTGCCTACTTTTCCCTGGAGCCCCTGCTGGATCGTTGCATCGGCACTGTGAACAGTATTGATGGCGTCCCGGGTCGCCTGGCCTAGCATGTCGGCGAAACTCTGGCTGCCGGAGCTCGGCATGCCAAACTCGCCCGGAGCCTCGACCAGCGATTGTGCGCGGCTATAGGCACCGCGGATCAGAGAGTCGGAAACGACAGAGTTGATTTGCGGCATCGCCTAGCCCTACTTCAGAAGGTCAATCATTTGCTGTTCCATCTTCCGGCCCTCGGTGAGCATGTTGACGTTGGCCTGATAGGTCCTGGAGGCCTCGCGCATGTCGCTCATCTCGATGATCGGATTGACGTTGGGCAACTTGACGAAGCCCTGGGCATTGGCGGCCGGGTTGCCAGGATCGTACTTCACCGTGAAATCGGTCATGTCATGGTCAACCGAACTGACCTGAACGCCGACATCGGCGCCATTCGCGTTCACCATCTCGCCGAATGAGATCGTCTTGCGACGATAGGGATCGGAGCCAGGCGTCTTGCCCGTCGAGTCCGCGTTGGCGACGTTTTCCGACACGACCCGCAAACGCTCGGCTTGGGCACGCATCCCGGTCGCAGCGATGCTGGCGATGGCCTTCAGGGGATCCATCTTGGCGCCTCCCGTTGTTACTCTTTACCGGTCGCGGCCAAGGTCAGCATCATGTTGGCCTGCTTATAGAGATTGGCCGCCAGCGCATATTGCGCCGCGGATTCGCCGGCTTTCACCGTCTGCTGCTCGAGCACGACGGTGTTGCCGCTCAGGGTGGTCGTCCAAGTGTCCGGCGCGTCCTGGGTTGCCACCGGCAGCGCGGTGCCGAACGGCGCCGCCGGGCCATCATGGGCCACCGCGCTCAGATAACCATCAAAGGAAGTGACGTCCCGCGCGCGATAGCCGGGGGTGTCCGCGTTGGCAATGTTTTCCGAGATCACCTTTTGCCGCGCAGAGAGCCACTGCATGCGCTCGGAAGCGAGGCGGAACAGCGAAAGCGAGTCGAGTTTCATCTTGGACAGCCCTTCAGTTCTTGTTTAAGATAGCATGTATAGCAAGGATTGCCAGAGGATATTCTTGTGAATACCGCTTTTCTCGATCTATCGCATGCGGTTAGAGGCCTCGATGAGGCAAGGATAGTCGGTCAGGTCCGCTCGGTGGCCGGACTGACGCTGACGGTTTCCGGGTTGGAACGGGCGATCGGCATCGGCCAACGCTGCGTCGTGCATGGCCGGCGCGGCGTGGTGATGGGCGAAGTTGTCGGCTTCGGCCCGGGCGGCAGCACCGTCTTGCCCTTCGGAAGCTGGGATGGCGTTTCGGCCGGCGACCCGGTGGAGGTCCAAAGCCACGGGGACATGATCCACCCCGACGCGAGCTGGATCGGCCGCGTGGTCGATGCGCTCGGCCGGCCGATTAGACCGGCCCCGGAATTCCACCGGGGCGAGCATCTTCGACTCGTCAAGGCGGCACCGCCGCGGGCGCTGGACCGGCGGCGGGTCGGCAGCAAGATCGCGACGAGGGTGAAGGTGATGGACATATTCACCCCGCTCTGCCGCGGCCAGCGGATGGGCATCTTCGCCGGTTCCGGCGTGGGGAAGTCGACCCTGATGTCGATGCTGGTGCGCAACGCTGATGCCGACGTGATCGTCATCGGGTTGGTGGGCGAACGCGGCCGCGAGGTTCAGGACTTCATTCAGGATGACCTCGGCCCCGAGGGGATGGCGCGCGCCGTCGTTGTGGTTGCCACCGGTGACGAGCCGCCGCTGATGCGGCGCCAGGCTGCCTGGACGGCGACCGCGGTGGCCGAGCATTTCCGCGACGAAGGCCAGCAGGTGCTGCTGCTGATCGACTCGGTCACCCGGTTTGCCATGGCTCAGCGCGAGATAGGTCTGGCCGGCGGCGAACCGCCGACCTCCAAGGGTTACCCGCCTACCGTCTTCTCTGAATTGCCGCAACTGCTGGAACGGGCCGGGCCGGGCACCGAAGGCAGCGGCGACATCACCGGCCTCTATACCGTTCTGGTCGACGGCGACGACATGAACGAACCGATTTCC
>JAKAJW010000076.1 GCA_021813645.1 Pseudomonadota bacterium
GCAACTGTTGCCCCTGCCGCTTCAGCCAGGCCCGCGGCGCCGCATAGCCCGGCATCAGCCGCGCGACCACCGCCCAGAAGGCGGGCGAATGGTTCATCTCGGCCAGATGCGCGACCTCATGCGCGGCCACATAATCCAGCACCTCGGGCGGCGCCATGACCAGCCGCCACGAAAACATCAGCGCCCCGTCGGGCGCGCAGCTTCCCCAGCGTGACCGCGTGTCGCGCAGCGTCAGCCTTGCATAGGGTCGCCCCAGCGCCGCCGCATGGGCATCGCAGGCCGCCGTCAGCCGCGCCCGCGCCAGAACCTTCAGATAGGCCCCTACCCGCGCCGCCACCTGTTCCGGATCGCCCGGCACCTCAAGTGCGCCGTCGACCAGCCGCGGCGCGCGGCCCGCGCCGGGCCGAATCGGCAGGGGCTGCCCCTCCACCGGAACCACGGCACCGAACCCGACCGGCTGCGCCAGCGGCTGTTCCGCCAGCGCCGCGCGGATCCAGGCCTCTTTCTCGCGCGCGAAGGCCATCGCTTCTGCCTCGCGCATCCAGGCCGGCAGCGACAGCGTCACCCGACCGTCAAGCCGCGACACGCGCAGGGAAATCCGCCGCGCCCGCGGGGACCTGCGCAAGGTGATCTGGATTGCCGGAGAGCCGGAGAGAACCGCCATGACGCCCTTTTGCCGCCCGATGAGCCTGCCCCATCCTAGCGGCGGATTCCGTTCGCCAAAAGGCTTTGACAGGGGGCCGCCGTTGTGGCAAAGGCCCTCAATTCTGGACAGCGCAACATTGCAAGGGAGCTTCCATGCCGAAACCCGAATGGGGCGTCAAGCGCATTTGCCCGACCACCGGCAAGCGCTTCTATGACCTCAACCGCAGCCCGATCGTCAGCCCCTACACCGGCGAAGTCGTCGACATCGAGACGTCGCGCCGCAAGGTGATGACCGCGATGTCGCGCGCCGTGGCCGAGAAGGAAGACGATCTGCTGGTCGACGACATCGAGGGCGATGAAGACCTGATGACCCCGGTCGCCGCCGAGGATGCGGATCTTGACGACGACCTGCTGGAAGACGACGAGGACGATACCGTCTCGCTCGACGACCTCGCCGACGTGCCCGGCGACGAGGAATGAACTTCCCCCGGCGGGCGCGATTTTTTCGCTTGCGCCCGCCACCCGGCTCCCTTAAAGAGCCCGAGCGCACCCGGAAGGGAACGCAGACCCGGTGGGGCCATAGCTCAGATGGGAGAGCGCTTGAATGGCATTCAAGAGGTCGGGGGTTCGATTCCCCCTGGCTCCACCACTCTCTAAAAACCTCTGAATATCAAGATGTTAGATTGGTCCATTGACCATCACTGACCATGGTCATTGACCAACTTTACGCCCCTGTGAGGCACCCTGAACGGGCGCGGGTCGGCGGGGGCAGAGTCCATATGTGCCGGGGAAGTCACCTAGCCACACTCATCAATTCGAAGTAGTCAGTCTTGGCGCAGGCAACTTGGACGAGGTGATGGCTCAGCTTTCTGGAGTCTGGCAAGACCTTCAAGACCCCTCGACTCAATGGGCCATCGGCCTAACCGTCACCGTAGTGTTCAGCCTAGTCGCGGCAGGGTGGGCCGTATACACGTTCCGCGCCTCTCAAAGAAAGCCACAGTTGCCAGAGGCGACTGGCCGAGGAGGAGACGGGGGCGATGCCTCAGTGGGAGGAAATGGCGTTGCACTGGGGGGACGAGGCGGGCGTCCCGGAACGTTGGGAAGCGGAGATGGTGGCAAAGGTGGCGGCGCGCGCGTGGGTGGTGATGGCTTAGCCATCGGAGGAGATGGAGGCGACGGAGGTTTGCCATGGAGGCCTGCGCTGGGTGCGCCATCACCTTTAGAAAGAACCGGAGGCGCGTTTGGGGTTACTGAGGGCCTAGTTGACCACTATGGAATTTTCTCGGTCGGTCGTGGAGGCGTCGGAGGCGACTCGGACTGCGAAATTCAGTTCGAAGGGCGCTCCTACAAGCTAGTCCCACTTCTGCACCTCCTCAGGCTTTGGGCCCCCACGGCAATTGATTCAGCTGATGCTTGCATGCCAAGGTCGCCGCAGGAGTTCTGGGAGAGAGCAATGGAATACGCGCCCGTTGCCACCCGCCGCGCGCTTCAGCACGTCCGTTTATGCGAGGAGGAGGTCGCTCGTGCAGGCACGAACCCGCCCGACCCATACGCAATTGCTGAAGAACTCAGAGGAGCGCAACATCGCACCGGGCTGCGGGCTGGCTTGACCAAAAAAGACTGATACACCCCAATGCATTCACGCTCTTGATTGCATCTAGCCCCTCACGCCACCGCTTCCAGCCGTTCAAGCACCCGCTTCACCTGTGAAGCCTGCCACTTTCCGCCCCGTGCGGTGGCCACACCGGCCCGGTTAAGCGCCCCGGCAATCTCCCGCAGGGCCTTCTTCCGCTGTCCGGCGCGCGCGCGCGCGTCGCGGACGTGACCGCGGTCATCGCGAAGCTGCGTGCACGCGTGACAGAGTCCGAGGCGACTTTTCGTCGGAATGCGTTAGCTTTCCGGCCGACAGTAGTGCCGCCCGCCCCCCAGGACCCGCCCGGCCGGAACCGAAGGGGAAGGCCGGCCCGGGAAAGCGCCGCCAGGAGACACCGCATGGACCAATCGGAGATCATCGACTTCCTCACCTCGCCGGCGGCCGCCGGTCGGGGTGAAGTGGAGGTGATCGGCACGCATTGCGCTCTGGTGTTCCTCTCCGGCGATGTCGCGCTCAAGCTCAAGCGCGCGGTGCGCTACGACTACCTCGACCAAAGCACCCCCGAATTGCGGCATGCCCTGTTGCAGCGCGAACTGGCACTGAACGCCCCGGTGGCGCCCGAGATCTACCGCGATGTGCTGCCGGTCACGCTGGGGCCGGGGGGGCTCGCGCTCGGCGGCGACGGCGCGCCGGTCGACTGGGTGCTGCGGATGTGGCGGTTTCCCGCCGGCAATCAACTCGACGCGGTGGCGGCGCGGGGCGAATTTTCGGACCGTCTCGCCACCGAAACCGGCCGGGTGATCGCCGCCTATCACGCAGCGGCGCCGGTGATCCGGCGGCCGGGCGCGGCGCCGATCGACGAGATTCTCAGCGAGCTCGGCCGGGTCTTCGCCGAATTCCCGGCAGCCATGCGCGCCCATGGCATCGGGGAATGGCGGGAGGCGGCGCACCGGACACTCGACCGTCAGCGCCCCCTGCTCGACGCCCGCGGCCTCGGCGGCGACGTGCGGCGCGGCCACGGCGACCTGCATCTGCGCAACATCGTGCTGCTCGATGGCCGCCCGGTGCCGTTCGATGCGCTGGAATTCTCGGAGGAGCTCGGCACCTGCGACGTGCTCTACGACACCGCCTTCCTCATCATGGACCTTGGCCAACGCGGGCTCTGGCGACCGGCCTGCCGAGTGCTGGACGCCTGGCTGCGCGAGGCGCGCGGCGGCCAGGACGCCGGCGTCGCGGCGCTGCCGCTGTTCCTGTCGGTGCGGGCGGCGATCCGGGCGATGGTGCTGTTGCAGACCGACGCGGCGCAGGGCCGGCCAGAGGCGTCAAGCGCCGAAATCGCGGCTCATATGGCGCTGGCCCGTGCCGCGCTCGCCCCGCCGCCGGCACGGCTGATCGCGATCGGCGGCTATTCGGGCACCGGCAAGAGCCTGCTTGCCGCGGCGCTGGCCCCGGAACTCGGGGCGCTGCCGGGGGCGGTGTGGCTGGCCAGCGATCAAGAGCGGAAAGTGGGGCTGCCGACGACGGAGCGGCTGCCCGCAGAGCAATATTCGCCCCAGCACCGGCAAGCGGTCTATCGCCGACTGTTCGACCGTGCGACCGCCCTGCTGCAGGCCGGTCAGTCGGTCATTCTGGACGCGACCTTCCTCGACGATGGGCTTCGGGGCGAGGCGGAGGCTCTGGCCCGGTCTGGCGCATGCGCCTTCAGTGGCCTCTGGCTCGAAGCCCCGCCGGCAGTGCTGCTTGCCCGCGTGGTCGGCCGGGTCCCGGGCGCTTCGGACGCCGATGTCTCCGTGCTGCAGCGCCAACTCGCGACCGCGGTGGACCCGCGCGGCTGGCAGCGGCTCGATGCCGCAGGCCCGCCGGAGCAGACCCTCGCCCAGGCTCGGCAGAGGCTCGCGGTTGCGCCGCGCTAGGGCCGGAGCCAGCCGCGCGGCCCCGCTCACCGCAGTCCGGCGACCAGCCGGCGGGCCTCGGCGAGATATTGTTCCGCTCGGACCGGCCAGTGTTCCGGCCGCCGCGGCACGGGATCGGCCAGATGCGCAATGCAGAGCCGGGCCCGCGTCAGGCAACGGAAGAGACAGAAGGTCGCGGCAAGATCATCGGCAAGCGGCGGCAGGCCCGCCTGAGCCAGACGCCGGATCAGCGCCGGGCCGATCTCCGGCGCGCCGGCAAGCCGGCACTCCAGGTCGAAGTATCCAAGCTCATCGCCGAGATCGACCACGCGCATCTCGAGCGCGAATTCGACGCGATCGAAGACGATGGGCGGATCGATCAGGCAGACATGCTCGGGCCGCAGGTCGCCATGGCCCTCGATCACGAGGCCCGCCGCCTCGCGTTCGGCGATGGCGGCAGCGGCCCGCTCGACCGCCGCGAGCCCGGCATCGGCCAACTGCTCGAGGTCGGGCGATGCGAGATGGCTGCGAAGCGCCATGAGGCCGTCCCGGTTCGCGGCGCTTTCCCGGCGCAGATGCGAAAGATAGAGTCCCTTGCGCGGCGGCGCGGCCTGGCGCGCGCGGTAGAAATCGGCAAGCAGCCGGGCAAGCCCATCGAGATCGGCGTCGCGCGGCCGCTCGCCGCGGGCAAGGATGGCATCGAGCATCCGCTCCGCCGGAAGCCGGCGCATCACCACGATCCAATCCAAGAGTCGACCGCTGCCGCCGAGCTTCATCTCGCCCGCCGCGCCCCCGGTCAACGGAAGCAGGCCGAGATAGACGGCCTCGCCGGCCAATTCGCGGTTCAGCCGAAGCTCTTCACGGCAGACGTGCTCGCGGGCAGCGATGCTGCGGTGGTCAAGATAGCTCAGGCGAACCGGCCGCTTGATCTTATAGGCGCGATCGGCGGCCAGGAAGACATGCGCCGAGTGGGTTTCCACCTCGAAATCGGGCTGCAGCCGCGCGCGCAGGAAGGCCAACCGCGCGTCGAAATCGGCATCTGCCCCGCGGTTCATGGCGGGACCGGCCTCGGGGGTGGACGGATCTGCGTTCACATTGCGAACCCACGCGGGCCGGCCATCTGACGTCCCACGGCCCGCGCGGCTCCGCGCATCGTCGCGCCCAAAGCCCTGCGTCCTGCGCCGGCCTTCGGATCGCGATCATTGGCGTCGGGGCGTGTCGCGCGCATGTCCCGTCCTTTCCGCGCCTGAGTTGAAACGGCCGCTGCCGGTCGCTGTGTCGCCGGAGAGTGCCGCAGCCAGACCGTTGCGACATTGACTTCGATCATTGCGGCGGCGTTCCGGCTGCCGGACTCTTGGCCCATGCGTTTCTTTGCCCTCAACAGCTCCGCACCGCTCGGCCAACTGGTCGCCCAACAGGGCGGTTTCACGCTCGATCCGCACGAAGAGCGGGCCTTCGAAGCCGGCGAGCACAAGGCGCGCCCGCTGCTCAGCCTGCGGGGGCATGACGTCTACGTCCTGTCCTCGCTGAACGGCGACGCGGCGCTTTCAGCCAATGACAAGCTCTGCCGCCTGCTGTTCTTCCTTGCCACCTGCCGCGATCACGGTGCGCGCAGCGTGACGGCGATCACGCCCTACCTCGCCTATTCGCGCAAGGACCGGCAGACGAAACCGCACGACCCGGTGACGAGCCGCTACGTGGCGCAATTGTTCGAGGCGATGGGGGTGGATCGCGTCATCGCGCTGGATGTCCACAACCTGCAGGCCTTCCAGAACGCCTTCCGCCGCCCGACCATCCACCTCGACGCCAACGCCCTGTTCGCCGCCGAAATCGCCGAGCGCGCCCAGGGCGCCGCGCCGGTGATCCTCTCGCCCGATGGCGGCGGCGTCAAACGCGCCGCATTGTTGCACGACGCCTTGGCCTCTCAGGGACTGCAGCCGGGCTTCGGCTTCATGGAGAAACGACGGTCTTCCGGGGTGATCTCGGGCGATTTGTTT
>JAKAJW010000012.1 GCA_021813645.1 Pseudomonadota bacterium
TGATCGCGCTCTATGCCTTCAACAAGTCGAACGTGCAGAGCTGGCCGATCTCCGGGCTCAGCCTGCAATGGTTCCCCGAGACCTGGAACAACGGCGAAATGCGTCAGGCGCTATGGCTCTCGATCCGCGCCGGGCTGGTTGCGACAGCCATCGCGGTGGTCCTGGGCACCCTCGCCGCCTTTGCCGTTCACCGCAGCCGCTGGCGCGGACGCGAGGCACTCTCTTTCGCCGTCGTCCTGCCGATCGCCTTGCCCGGCATCATCACCGGGATGGCGCTCAATTCCTTCTTCGTCTTCTGGCACATCCCGCTCAGTTACCTGACGATCGTGATCGGCCACGCCACCTTCTGCATCGTCATCGTCTACAACAACGTCCTGGCCCGCCTGCGACGGGTGCCCGGCTCGCTCGCCGAAGCCTCGATGGACCTCGGCGCCGACGCCTGGATGACCTTCCGCCGGGTGACCCTGCCCGCCATTTCCACCGCGCTCGTCGCCGGCGCGCTCTTGGCCTTCGCGCTCTCCTTCGACGAGGTCATCGTGACGACCTTCACCGCCGGCGCCCAGAACACGCTGCCGCTGTGGATCTTCGGCGCGATCCGGCTCGGCCAGCAGTTGCCCGAGGTGAACGTGATCGTCCTCGCCGTGCTCGTCGTCACCGCGGTGCCGGTCTTCCTCGCCTATCGCGTCACGCAAGACCGGTAGGAGCGGCCCGGTTCCCGGTCGGCGAGAACCGACGCGGCCGGCCGCCATGTGGACCGGGCGCAGCCTGCGCCGCGCCCGGTGCCGAGCGCCTCAGGCCAGGTCGAAGCGGTCGAGATCCATCACCTTGGCCCAGGCGGCGACGAAATCGGCGACGAACTTCGCCTCTGCCCCCTTCGCGCCATAGACCTCGGCCAGCGCCCGCAGCTGCGAGTTGGAGCCGAACACCAGGTCGACCCGAGTCGCCGTCCATTTCACCGCGCCGCTGGCCCGGTCGCGGCCCTCGAACTGCTGCGCCTCTTCCGACAGCGGCACCCATTCTGTCGCCATGTCGAGCAGGTTGACGAAGAAGTCGGTGGTCAGCGCCCCCGGCCGCTTGGTGAAGACCCCATGCGCGCTGCCGCCGACATTGCCGCCGAGCACCCGCAGGCCGCCGACCAGCACCGTCATCTCCGGCGCGCTCAGGGTCAGCAGCTGGGCGCGGTCAATCAGCAGCTCTTCCGTCGCCACGCGCAACGGCGCCTTCAGGTAGTTGCGGAAGCCATCCGCCTTGGGCTCCAGCACCGCGAAGCTCTCGACGTCGGTCTGCGCCTGGCTGGCATCCATCCGGCCCGGGGTGAACGGCACCTCGACGGCATGACCGGCCGCCTTGGCACCGGCCTCGACCGCCGCCGCCCCGGCAAGCACGATCAGATCGGCCAGCGAGACCTTCTTGCCGCCCTTGGCCTCGGCGTTGAACGCCGCCTGGATCGCCTCCAGCTTGGCCAGCACGCGCGCCAGTTCCGCCGGCTCGTTCGCCGCCCAGTCCTTCTGCGGCGCCAGCCGGATCCGCGCGCCATTGGCACCGCCGCGCTTGTCCGAGCCGCGGAAGGTCGAGGCCGAGGCCCAGGCGGTGCGGATCAGCTCGGCGGTGGTCAGCCCGGCGCCGAGGATCTTCGCCTTCAGCGCCTTGATGTCGGCCGCGTCGATCAGCTTGTGGTCGCAGGCCGGGATCGGATCCTGCCAGATCAGATCCTCGGCCGGCACCTCCGGCCCGAGATAGCGCACCTTCGGCCCCATGTCGCGATGGGTCAGCTTGAACCAGGCGCGGGCGAAGGCATCGGCGAAGGCGGCCGGATCGGCGTAGAAGCGGCGCGAGATCTTCTCGTAGGCCGGATCGAAGCGCAGCGACAGGTCGGTCGTCAGCATCGTCGGCCGGCGCTTACGGCCCGCCTCATAGGCATCCGGGATCGTCGCCTTGTCGGTCTTGGCCACCCACTGCTGCGCGCCCGCCGGGCTCTTGGTCAGCTCGTACTCGTATTCGAACAGGTTGTGGAAGAAGTTGTTGGACCATTTCGTCGGCGTCTCGGTCCATGTCACCTCCAGGCCCGAGCCGATCTGGTCCGGCCCCTTGCCCGACTTGAAGGCGCTCTTCCAGCCGAAGCCCATCGCCTCGATCGGCGCGGCCTCCGGCTCGGGCCCGACCAGCGCGGCATCGCCCGCGCCATGGGTCTTGCCGAAGGTATGGCCGCCGGCGATCAGCGCCACGGTCTCCTCGTCGTCCATCGCCATCCGCGCGAAGGTCTCGCGGATGTCCTTGGCCGCCGCCACCGGATCGGGATTGCCGTTCGGCCCTTCCGGGTTCACGTAGATCAGCCCCATCTGCACGGCGGCCAGCGGGTTCTCCAGGTCGCGCTCGCCGCTGTAGCGCTTGTCGGCCAGCCAACTCTCCTCGGCGCCCCAGTAGATGTCCTCCTCGGGTTCCCAGATGTCCTCACGGCCGCCGCCGAAACCGAAGGTTTTGAAGCCCATAGACTCGAGCGCGCAATTGCCGGCCAGGATCATCAGATCGGCCCAGGAGATCGCATCGCCGTATTTCTGCTTCACCGGCCACAGCAGCCGCCGCGCCTTGTCGAGGTTCACGTTGTCCGGCCAGGAGTTCAGCGGCGCGAAGCGCTGGCTGCCGGAGCCGGCGCCGCCCCGGCCGTCGCCGGTCCGGTAGGTGCCGGCCGAATGCCAGGCCATGCGGATGAACAGCGGCCCGTAATGGCCGAAATCGGCCGGCCACCAGTCCTGGCTGTCGGTCATCAGCGCGAAGATATCGGCCTTGACCGCCTTCAGGTCGAGCTTCTTGAAGGCCTCGGCATAGGCGAAGCCCTGGCCCATCGGGCTCGAAAGCGCCGCGTTCTGGTGCAGGATCCGCAGGTTGAGCTGGTTCGGCCACCAGTCGCGGTTGGACCGCCCGCCGAAGGTCACATTCGGGCTGGCCCCATGCATGACCGGGCATTTGCCTGCCTTGGCGACGTCGTTTCCATCCATTTCTGTCTCCGATTCTCGCTGTGACTATCGATCGTGCCGATCCCAGCGCGGCCCGCGGCCTCCGCCGCCGCACGCGACCCGGGCGGCCGGCCGCCCGGGCTGGCGCTAGGCTACGCCTCCTCCTCGCAGCCCGTCCAATACCAAAGCCGTGCGATTAGATTAAGTTGGAATTTCTGATCGCTAAGATAAGTTCAAGTTATGACGAACCTGACACTCAAGCAATTGCGCTATTTCGAGGCCCTCGCCCGGCACCGCCATTTCGGCCGGGCGGCCGAGGCCTGCGCCATCTCGCAACCCGCGCTTTCCATGCAGATCAAGGAGTTGGAGGCCGAGCTGGGCACCGAGTTGTTCGAACGCAGCGCCCGCCAACTGCGCCTGTCGGACTTCGGCGAGGAATTCTCCCGGCGGGTGCGCGAGATTCTGCGCGCGGTCGACGAGCTGGGTGACCTCGCCCGGGCGGCCCAGGGCGGGCTGATCGGCCGACTCCGGCTCGGGGTGATCCCGACCGTGGCGCCTTATCTGCTGCCCGCCGTCATCGCCGCGTTGTCGCGCAGCCATCCCGGGCTCGATCTGCAACTGCGCGAGACGCTCACCGCCAAGCTGATGCAGGAACTGGCCGAGGGCCGGCTCGACACCGCCATCGTCGCCCTGCCGCTGTCCGAGCCTTCGCTGACCGAGGTCGCGCTGTTCGAGGAAAGCTTCGTCTTGGTCCGCCCGGCCTCGGATGCCGCGAAGCCGGTGCCCAATCGCGAGATGCTGCGCGAAATGCGGCTCTTGCTGCTGGAAGAGGGGCACTGCTTCCGCGACCAGGCACTGGCCTTCTGCAACATGCCATCGACCCTGGCGCGCGAAATCCTCGACGGCAGCTCGCTCGCCACCCTGGTGCAGATGGTCGGCGCCGGCATCGGCGTGACGCTGATCCCGGAAATGGCAGTGCCGGTCGAAACGCGCTCGGCCGCCGTCTCGGTGGCGCGGCTGACGCCGCCGCAGCCGTCGCGAACGGTGGGCATGGTCTGGCGTCGCACCAGCCCGCTCGCCCGACAGCTCGCGCAGATCGCCGACGAGGTCCGTCAGGCCGCCGCCCGACGCCGCGCCGCGCTGCCCGACCTGCCACCCGCCCCGCGCTGAACCGCGCCGATCACGCCCGCTTCACAGCCTGCGGAGCCACGGCCGGGAAATCCGCCGAGGCCGGCGGGCGGCCTTTCCATGAAGGTCGTCTCGGGCTAGGATGCGCGCCGATACGCCGGGCCGTGCAGCCCGGCGACGGTGGTTGGGCAGGGCCGGGTGCGGCCGGTAAAGCGTGGCGGACCGTCCGCGCGGGATGGGGGCAAGAATGGTATTTTCGCGGATCGGGAAACTGACCCTGGCGTTCGGCATGGGGGCGGCGCTGGCCGGCTGTCAGGCAGATCAGCCCTTCGCCTTTCTGAAGGGCAAGCCGGCCGAAACCGCCAGCACGGCGCCGGCGGCGACCCCGGCAACGGAGAATTCGGTCAAGCTGGTCGACCGCGACGTCGAGGCGCCCGACATCTACCACAAGGTCGACAAGGCGCTGTGGGACGGTCGGCCCTCGCTCGGCGGCGTCTGGGTCGCGGCGCCCGATGTCACCGAACCGCAGCGAGTCCTGATCCGCAACCAGAAGAACGGCAAGTTCGTGATTGGCGCGCTGTTCCGTCGCGAACAGATGCTGCCCGGGCCGAAGCTCCAGCTGTCCTCCGACGCCGCCGAGGCGCTCGGCATGCTGGCCGGCCAGCCGACCGAGGTCACCGTGGTCGCCCTGAAGCGGGTGGAACAGCCGGTGGCGCCGCCGAACCCGCAAAGCCCCGCGCTCGACAGCAACATGTCGATCTCGCAAAAGTCGCTCGCCCCGGTCGGAGGCAGCCCCGCGCCGACCAAATCGGCCACCGCCGGCGGTGCGCTGCCGCCGCCGGCACGTCCGGCCGCCGCGGCGCAAGCCGGCAAGCCGCAGCCGGCCGCCCCGGCCGTCCCGGCTGCCAGCGCCGATCGCGCCTATGCCCAGATCGGCATCTTCTCGGTCGAGACCAACGCCAACCGGGCCGCCAAGCTGATGAAGAAACACGGTCTCGACTCCGCCGTCGTGAAGGAGCAAACCCACGACAAGACCTTCTGGCGCGTGCTCATCGGCCCAACCTCGCCGGCCAATCGCGACGCGCTCCTGGCCAAGGTGAAGTCGCTGGGCTTCGCCGACGCCTATTTTGTCACGAGGTGAGGGAAGGACCGCCTGAGACGATGAAGAGACTGCTCGCCCCGCTCGCCGCTCTGGCGGTTCTCGCAGGCGCCCTGCCGGCCGCCGCTTTCGACACTTTGGCGAAGGCGGCCTACGTGGTCGACGTCGGCACCGGCACCGTGCTGCTCGACAAGGACGGCGACACCCCGATGCCGCCGGCCTCGATGTCGAAGCTGATGACGCTCAACCTGCTGTTTCAGGCGCTCAAGGACGGTCGGGTGACGTTGCAGACGCATTTCCCGGTCTCGCCCGAGGCGATGGCCATGGGCGGCTCGACGATGTTTCTCAACACGCGCGACAATCCGACCATCGAGCAGCTGATCCAGGGCATCATCGTGCTGTCCGGCAACGACGCCTGCGTGACCGTGGCCGAGGGGCTCGCCGGCACCCAGGACGCCTTCGTCCAGCAGATGAACGACGAGGCCAAGAAGCTCGGCCTGACGCAGTCGCATTACGCCAACGCCTCGGGCTGGCCGAACCCCGGCCAGTTGATGAGCATGCATGACCTCGCCATGCTCGCCATGCACATCATGAAGACCTACCCGGAGTATTACCACTTCTTCGGCGAGGAGACCTTCGCCTTCGACGGCCGCGCCCCGGCCAACGAGTCGAACCGCAACCCGATCCTCGGCGCCCTGCCCGGCGCCGACGGCATGAAGACCGGCCATACCGAGGCGTCCGGCTACGGGCTCGTCGGCACCGCCAAACAGGGCGACCGGCGCATCCTGGTGGTGCTGAACGGCCTTCCCACCGAGGCGTCGCGGCTCACCGAAGGGGAAAAGCTCATCAACTGGGGCTTCCGTCAGTTCGTCGAGAAGAAGGCGGTTTCGAAGGGCGAGGTGATCGCCACCGCCCCGGTCTGGCTCGGCGCGAAATC
>JAKAJW010000183.1 GCA_021813645.1 Pseudomonadota bacterium
CGGCCGGCCGCGTCAAAACCCACCCCGGCCGGGGCAGGAACTCACATCGCTGGAAGGGAAAGCTGGTGCGGATGAAAGGACTCGAACCTTCACGGGAGTTACCCCACAGCGACCTCAACGCTGCGCGTCTACCAATTCCGCCACATCCGCATGTCTTGGCTGGTGCGCGGTCTCTTAGCGAAGCGCCGCCGGGAAGGAAAGCGGATTTTTCGCCCCCCGCCCCCGCCGTCGCCGGTCGCCGCCGGCCGGCAATGCCGATTGCGCCGCCCGCGTTCCCGACGCATAGTCGCCGCCCGCGCGCAGCGGCACGCTTTTGGCGCCCCGATCCGGGGCCGGAGGCCTTCGACATGGTGGAATGGCGCAACTGGGACGGGCTGGTGCCCTATGCCGAGGCGCTCGCGGCGATGGAGGCGCGGGTGGCGCGAATCGCCGCCGGCACCGCCCCTGAGGCGGTCTGGCTGCTCGAGCATCCGCCGCTCTACACCGCCGGCACCTCGGCCCGGCCCGAGGATCTGACCGACCCCGACCGCTTCCCGGTCCATGTCGCCGGCCGCGGCGGCCAATACACCTATCACGGCCCCGGCCAGCGGGTGGTCTATGTCATGCTCGACCTCAACAGCCGCGGCCGCGACATCCGCCGCTTCGTCGCCGCGCTCGAGGCCTGGGTGATCGCCGCGCTCGCAGAATTCGGCGTCACCGGCGAGATCCGCGAGGGCCGCGTCGGCGTCTGGGTTCGCCGCCCCGACAAGGCGCCGAACCCCGACGGCACCCCGCGCGAGGACAAGATCGCCGCGATCGGCGTCAAGCTGCGCCGCTGGGTCTCGTTCCACGGCATCTCGATCAACGTCGAGCCCGACCTGAGCCATTTCTCCGGCATCGTGCCCTGCGGCATCCGCGAGCATGGCGTCACCAGCCTGGTCGATCTCGGCCTGCCGGTGACGCTGGCCGATCTCGACCTAGCGCTGCGGGCCACCTTTGCGCGCGCCTTCCCCGCCCAGGGCCTGGCCGCCGCCCCCTGAGACGCCCGCCGCCCCTGCGGCAAAGTCCGCGCTTTGTTTTCGACGGCTTTTCCAGCACAGTCGGCCCTCGCGCCCCCCTGCGCCCCAGGCAACCGAGAGAGGAACCAACCTGATGAAGACCCAGATACTCGCCGGACTTGCGACCCTCGCGCTGGCAGGCCCCGCCCTGGCCAACGGCGACAGCGGCGACAGCGGCCGCGGCGAGCGCCTGTTCCTGAAGTGCAAGGCCTGCCACTCGATCGTCAAGCCGGACGGCGGCGTGGTGGTGAAGGGCGGCAAGGTCGGCCCGGATCTCTACGGCGTGATCGGCCGCAAGGCCGGCACCGAGCCGGGCTTCAACTACGGCGCCGGGCTGAAGGAGCTGGGCGACAAGGGCGTGGTCTGGACGGTCGAGCTGGTCTCCGAATATGTCGAGAACCCCACCGAATTCGTGCGCGAGAAGACCGGCGACGCCGCCGCCCGCTCGAACATGAGCTACAAGCTCGCCGAGGGCGGCGAGGATGTGGCCGCCTATCTGGCCTCGGTCGCCCCTGCGGCGAATTGACGCTTCCGCCGCCCCGCCAATCGCCGGCACCGCGGCCGGAAATTTGCTATAGATCAAAGACGGCGATTGCCGTGGGGCATGCAAGCCCATAAAAAGATTGTGAGTGCGGGCCTCGGGGAGAAGAGGTGGGGCCCGCAACGCGACATCAAAGGGAGGCGCGGATGGCCGACGCAGCCGTTCATGGCCACGGGGAACACGCCCGGAAGGGCTTCTTCACCCGTTGGTTCATGTCGACGAACCACAAAGACATCGGACTGCTCTACATCTTCACCGGCGGCTTCGTCGGGCTGATCTCGGTGATCTTCACCGTCTACATGCGGCTGGAGCTGATGTATCCCGGGGTGCAGTTCATGTGCCAGGAAGGCATGCGCCTCTGGCCCTCGACCGCGCCCTGCACGCCCGACGGGCATCTTTGGAACGTCATCGTCACCGCCCACGGCATCCTGATGATGTTCTTCGTGGTCATCCCGGTCCTGTTCGGCGGCTTCGGCAACTACTTCATGCCGCTGCATATCGGCGCGCCCGACATGGCCTTCCCGCGGATGAACAACCTGTCGTTCTGGCTCTATGTCGCCGGCACATCGCTGGCGATCTGCTCGGTCTTCGCGCCGGGCGGCGACAACCAGCCGGGGTCCGGCATCGGCTGGGTGCTCTACCCGCCCTTGTCGGTGCATGAGGGCGGCTATTCGACCGATCTCGCGCTCTTCGCGGTGCACCTCTCGGGTGCCTCGTCGATCCTCGGCGCGATCAACATGATCACCACCTTCCTGAACATGCGCGCCCCCGGCATGACGCTGCACAAGGTCCCGCTGTTCCCCTGGGCGATCTTCGTCACCGCCTGGCTGATCCTGCTCAGCCTGCCGGTGCTCGCCGGCGCGATCACCATGCTGATCACCGACCGCAACTTCGGCACCACCTTCTTCGACCCGGCCGGCGGCGGCGACCCGGTGCTCTACCAGCACATCCTGTGGTTCTTCGGCCACCCCGAGGTCTACATCATCATCGTGCCCGGCTTCGGCATCATCAGCCACGTGATCTCGGCCTTCTCGAAGAAGCCGATCTTCGGCTACCTGCCGATGGTCTACGCGATGGTGGCGATCGCCGTGCTGGGCTTCGTGGTCTGGGCCCACCACATGTATACCGTGGGCCTCAGCCTGACCCAGCAAAGCTACTTCATGCTGGCCACCATGGTCATCGCGGTGCCGACCGGGGTGAAGGTGTTCAGCTGGATCGCCACGATGTGGGGCGGCTCGATCGACTTCAAGACGCCGATGCTCTTCGCCATCGGCTTCCTGTTCCTGTTCACCGTCGGCGGCGTCACCGGCGTGGTGCTGTCCCAGGCCGCGGTCGACCGCGCCTATCAGGACACCTACTACGTGGTCGCCCACTTCCACTATGTGATGAGCCTCGGCGCGGTCTACGCAATCTTCGCCGGGGTCTATTTCTGGATCGGCAAGATGTCCGGCCGGCAATATCCCGAATGGGCCGGCAAGCTGCACTTCGCGCTGATGTTCATCGGCTCGAACGTGACCTTCTTCCCGATGCACTTCCTCGGCCGGCAGGGCATGCCGCGGCGCTACATCGACTACCCGCAGGCTTTCGCCTACTGGAACGAAGTGGCCTCGATCGGCGCCTTCATCGCCTTCGCCAGCTTCGTCTGGTTCCTCGGCGTGGTGTTCTACACCATCTTCTACGGCAAGCGGGTGACCGAGCCGAACTACTGGCACGAGGAATACGCCGACACGCTGGAATGGACCTTGCCCAACCCGCCGCCGGAACACACCTTCGAGGTACTGCCCAAGCCGGCCGAATGGGACCAGGCGCTGAAGCACGGCCAGCACCACTAGATGCCCTACGTCTGGGTGAAACGGCTCGATCGGGCCCCGGAGCAATCCGGGGCCTTTTCACTGCCGCCCACCCATGCCGCCGGCGCCCCGCCGCTGGCCGAACTGCAGCTCTGGCCGAACCGCTCGCTGCCCCGCGGCGGCTTCGCCTTCGTCATCGCTGCCACCGGCGTCTTGCTGCTGGTGCCGCTGCTGGCGCTGCTCGGCTCGCCCGAGCTGTGGATCGTGCTGCCCTTCCTGCTGCTTACCCTGCTCGGCCTCTGGGTCGCGCTGCGCGCCAGCTATGCCTCCGGCAAGCTGGTCGAGCGGCTGCGGCTCTGGCCCGACCGGATCGAGATCAACCGTTTCGAGCCGAAGGGACTCCGGCGCGACTGGTCCGCCCATCCGCATTGGGTGAAGCTCGCCCTGCACCCCGAGGGCGGCCCGGTCGAGCACTACCTCACCCTCTCCGGCAGCGGCCGCGAGGTCGAGCTCGGCGCCTTCCTCAGCCCGGAAGAACGGGTAGCGCTGAAGGCCGAACTCGAAGCGGCGCTGCGCCGGTTGGACTGACCCGGCCGCGCCCGAACCGCCGATGCGGGCCCGGGCAATGTCGGGACAACGTCGGTGTAATATCGGTGCGAAATCGGTGCCAAATCGGTCAGCCGATTTCCCTGCCGCCGCAACGGTTTGCGCCGCGGATCGGCGACCAGCCCGGCGGCCCCGCCCGGCCCCCGGCGCGCCGCGGCAAGATCTCGCTAAGCCCTCAGCCGAGCCGCGCCTTCACCATCGGCCCGACCGCGCCGAAATCCATCTGCCCGGTGTAGCGCGCCTTCAACTCGCCCATCACCTTGCCCATGTCGCGGATCGAGGCCGCGCCGGTCGCCGCGATCGCCGCCGCCACCGCCGCCTCGACCTCCGCCGCCGTCAGCTGGCGCGGCAGGAATTCCTCGATCACCGCGATCTCGGCCCGCTCCTTCCCGGCCAGATCGGCCCGCCCGGCCTCGTCATAGGCCCGCACGCTCTCCTGGCGCTGCTTCACCATCTTGCTCAGCACCGCGGTCACTTCAGTCTCGGTCAGCTCGGCCCCTTCGGCCCGCAGCGCGATCATCCGGTCCTTCAGCGCCGCCTGGATCATCCGCAGGGTCGAGACCCGCTCGCCCTCGCGCGCCTTCATCGCCGTCTTCAGCGCCTCGCCGATCTGTTCCTGCACGCCCATCCGACCCTCCTGCGGCTCTCGCAACCACTCTATCCCGCCCCCGCGCCGGCATCAACCGGGCAGCCCCTTCGCAACCCATTGGAATTACAAAATAATCTATCTCGGCCAAGAACTTGACCCGGACCGGCGCGCGGCATAGGTTGCGCCCCGGCCCGAGCCGAGGAGTCGCCCCCATGCAGAGCACCGCACAGAAGCCCACCGCCTGCCTTGCCCTGGCAGACGGCACGATCTTCTACGGCAAGGGCTTCGGCGCCCCGGGCGAGACGGTGGCCGAGCTCTGCTTCAACACCGCGATGACCGGCTATCAGGAGATCATGACCGATCCGTCCTACGCCGGCCAGGTGGTCACCTTCACCTTCCCGCATATCGGCAATGTCGGGGTCAATGCCGAAGACGACGAGACCGCCGAGCCGGTCGCCGCCGGCATGGTGGTGAAATGGGATCCGACCGAACCCTCGAACTGGCGCGCGGCGGGCGAGCTGACGCCCTGGCTCGCCGCCAAGGGCCGCATCGGCATCGGCGGCATCGACACCCGCCGGTTGACCCGGGCGATCCGCCAGCAGGGCGCGCCGCATGTCGCCCTCGCCTATGATCCGGAAGGCAACTTCGACATCGCCGCGCTGGTCGCCAAGGCCCGCGCCTGGAAGGGCCTGGTCGGCCTCGACCTCGCCAAAGAGGTGACCTGCGCCCAGTCCTACCGCTGGGACGAGATGCGTTGGGCCTGGCCCGAGGGCTACACCCGCCGCCAGGGCCCCGGCCTCAAGGTCGTCGCCATCGACTACGGCGCCAAGCGCAACATCCTGCGCTGCCTGGCCTCTTCGGGCTGCGAGGTCACCGTGCTGCCGGCCACCGCCACCGCCGAAGAGGTGCTGGCGCTGAACCCCGAGGGCGTGTTCCTGTCGAACGGGCCGGGCGACCCGGCCGCCACCGGCGAATATGCCGTGCCGATGATCCAGGGCGTGCTCGCCGCCGATGTGCCGGTCTTCGGCATCTGCCTCGGCCATCAGATGCTGGCGCTGGCGCTCGGCGCCCGCACGGTGAAGATGAACCACGGCCACCACGGCGCCAACCATCCGGTCAAGGATCTGGACACCGGCAAGGTCGAGATCACCTCGATGAACCACGGCTTCACGGTGGACAGCCAGACCCTGCCCAAGGGCGTGGTGGAAACCCATGTCAGCCTGTTCGACGGCTCGAATTGCGGCATCCGTATCGCCGACCGGCCAGTGTTTTCGGTGCAATACCACCCCGAGGCGAGCCCCGGCCCGCAGGACAGCTACTACCTGTTCGAACGCTTCGCCGAGGCGATGCGCGCCCGCCGCGCCGCCTGAGCCCCGGCGCCCTGGCGCTCGCTTGCGATTAACCCCCGGTTAACCCTGTTCGCCCAGGCTGCCCCTGCGGCCGGTCGGATCGGGGGAATGCGATGGCGAGTCGCCCACTGCAACTGATTGCTTTGGCCTCCCCGCCGCGCCGGCCGCACGAGCTGCCGCACGACGCCG
>JAKAJW010000321.1 GCA_021813645.1 Pseudomonadota bacterium
GTGAGCGAGAAGCCGAGCGCGAAATCCTCAAGATCGGCGGGCGTCGCCATCATCACCGCCTGGGTCGAGCCGTTGTAGCTGAGCGCCACCGGCACTTCCTCGGGCAGCGCCCGCATGGCCTCATGCGCCCCGCCGGCGCGGAAGCTGAGGCAGGCGGTGCTTTCGGCGCGGCGCATCGTCATTCGGCGGCCGGCAGGATGCGGCGCGACAGCTCGGCCTGGGCGGCGTAGTCCTCCTGCCAGTCGGTCGGCCCGTTGGAGGGCGAGACCTGCACCGCCGTCACCTTGTATTCCGGGCAGTTGGTGGCCCAGTCCGAATAATCGGTGGTGATGACGTTGGCCTGGGTGTCGGGGTGGTGGAAGGTGGTGTAGACCACGCCGGGCGCGACCCGGTCGGTGACGGTGGCGCGCAGGCTGGTTTCGCCGGCGCGCGAGGCGAGGCGGACCCAGTCGCCCTCGTTGATGCCGCGTTGCTCGGCGTCATGCGGATGGATCTCCAGCAGATCCTCGGGGTGCCAGGCGGTGTTCGCCGTGCGCCGGGTCTGCGCGCCGACGTTATACTGGCTGAGGATGCGGCCGGTGGTCAGCAGCAGCGGGTAGCGCGGGCCGGTCCTTTCGTCGGTCGGCACGTATTCGGTGCGGATGAACTTGCCCTTGCCGCGCACGAAGCCGTCGATATGCATCATCGGCGTGCCTTCCGGCGCGGTCTCGTTGCAGGGCCACTGCACCGAGCCGAGTTCCTCGAGCTTCTCGTAGGTGACTCCGGCGAAGGTGGGGGTGGTCGCCGCGATCTCGGCCATGATCTGGGCCGGATGGCTGTAGGACCAACTGGCGCCCATCGCATTGGCCAGCAGCTGGGTGATCTCCCAGTCCTCGTAACCGTTCTTCGGCGCCATCACCCGGCGCACCATGTTGATGCGGCGTTCGGCGTTGGTGAAGGTGCCGGTCTTTTCCAGGAAGGTCGAGCCGGGCAGGAAGACATGGGCGTAGTTTGCCGTCTCGTTCAGGAAGAGGTCGTGGACGATGACGCAGTCCATCGCCTTCAGCCCAGCGGCGACGTGATGGGTGTCGGGGTCGGACTGCAGGATATCCTCACCCTGGATGTAGATGGCCTTGAAGCTGCCGTCGACGGCCGCGTCGAGCATGTTGGGGATGCGCAGCCCCGGCTCGGGGGAAATCGGGACGCCCCAGACCTTCTCGAAGACCGCCCGCACCTCGGGGTTCTTCACATGGCGGTAGCCGGGCAGCTCATGCGGGAAGCTGCCCATGTCGCAGGAGCCCTGCACGTTGTTCTGGCCGCGCAGCGGGTTCACGCCCACGCCCGGCCGGCCGATGTTGCCGGTGAGCATGGCGAGGTTGGCGATGCCGATGACGGTGGTGGAACCCTGGCTGTGCTCGGTGACGCCGAGCCCGTAGTAGATCGCACCGTTGCCGCCCTTGGCGAAGAGGCGCGCCGCGGCGCGCAGCTCGGCCGCCGGGACGCCGGTATAGGCTTCGGTCGCCTCCGGCGAATGGCGCGGCTCGGCGACGAAATCGGCGTAGTCCTGGTATTCGTCCCAGTCGCAGCGGGTGCGGATGAAGGCCTCGTTCGCGAGCCCCTCGGTAACGATCACATGGGCGAGCGCGGTGACCACGGCAACGTTGGTGCCGGGCTTCAGCGCAAGGTGATGGGCGGCGCGGATGTGGGCGGATTTCACCAGGTCGATCCGGCGCGGGTCGATCACGATGAGCTTCGCGCCCTTCCGCAGCCGCTTCTTCAGCCGCGAGGCGAAGACCGGGTGGCCGTCGGTCGGATTGGCGCCGATGACGATGACGACATCGGTCTGTTCGACCGAATCGAAGTCCTGCGTGCCGGCCGAGGTGCCGAAGGTCTGGCCCAGGCCGTAACCGGTGGGCGAGTGGCAGACCCGGGCGCAGGTGTCGGTGTTGTTGTTGCCGAAGACGGCGCGAGCGAGCTTCTGGACGAGGTAGGTTTCCTCGTTGGTGCAGCGCGAGGAGGTGATGACGCCGATCGAGTCGCGGCCATGCGCCGCCTGCAGCTGCTTCAGCCGGTTCGCGGCGAAGGCCAGCGCCTCGTCCCAGCTCACTTCCTTCCACGGGTCTTCCACCCGGTCGCGGATCATCGGCTTCAGGATGCGGTCCTGGTGCTGGGCATAGCCCCAGGCGAAGCGGCCCTTGACGCAGCTATGGCCGCGGTTCGCCTTGCCGTTCTTATAGGGCACCATGCGCACCAGCTCGTCGCCGCGCATCTCGGCCTTGAAGGAACAGCCGACGCCGCAATAGGCGCAGGTGGTGACCACGGCGCGGTCGGGCGTGCCGATCTCGATCACGGATTTTTCCTGCAGCGTGGCGGTCGGGCAGGCCTGGACGCAGGCGCCGCAGCTGACGCATTCGGAGCCGAGGAAATTGTCCGACGCCATGCCGGCCGAGACCCGACTGTCCCAGCCGCGGCCCTGGATGGTTAGCGCGAAGGTGCCCTGGACTTCCTCGCAGGCCCGCACGCAGCGCGAGCAGACGATGCATTTGGAGGGGTCGTAGCTGAAATAGGGGTTGGACTCGTCCTTCGGCAGCCAGTCGGGGTTGCCGAGGTCGTTCGCGGCCCGGCCGCGCGCCCTGGCGTCACCCGCTGCCAGCGTGCCGTTGCCCTTGTCGTAGTGGTTCGCGCCCGCCTCATAGCGGACGTCGCGCAGGCCGACGGCGCCGGCCATGTCCTGCAGCTCGCAATCGCCGTTGGCGGCGCAGGTCAGGCAGTCGAGCGGGTGGTCGGAGATATAGAGCTCCATCACGCCACGCCGGATCTGCTTGATCTTCGGCGTCTGGGTGTGGACCACCATCCCGGCGGCGACCGGGGTGGTGCAGGAGGCCGGCGTGCCGGCGCGGCCCTCGATCTCGACCAGGCAGAGCCGGCAGGAACCGAAGGCGTCGAGGCTGTCGGTGGCGCAGAGCTTCGGCACCGAGATGCCGGCCTCTTTCGCCGCGCGCATGACCGAGGTGCCGGCGGGCACGGTGACCTCGAAACCGTCGACGGTCAGGGTGACCAGCTCCTTCGCCTTCGAGGCGGGGGTGCCGTAGTCGGCGTCGGGGATGATGAAATCCAGGAAGTCTTTCATTCTGCGGCCTCCCTATGGGCGCTGCGGAAGTCGTCGGGGAAATGGGTCAGCGCGCTCATCACCGGGTAGGGGGTGAAACCGCCCAGGGCACAGAGCGAGCCGAGCTTCATCGTGTTGCAGAGATCGGTGAGGATCTCGACGGCGGCACCGTCGCCGCGGGCGATGCGGTCGAGCGTCTCGACGCCGCGGACGGCGCCGATCCGGCAGGGGGTGCATTTGCCGCAGCTTTCGATGGCGCAGAATTCCATCGCGAAGCGCGCCATGTGCAGCATGTCGGCGCTGTCGTCGAAGACGGCGAGGCCGGCATGGCCGATCAGCCCGTCCTGGCCGGCGAATTCCTCGTAGCCGAAGGGCGTGTCGAACAGCGCGCGGGGGAAATAGGCGCCCAAGGGGCCGCCGACCTGCACCGCCTTGACCGGGCGGCCCGAGCGGGTGCCGCCGGCGATGTCGTCGACAATCTCGCCCAGCGTCAGCCCGAAGGCGGTTTCGAACAAGCCGCCGCGCTGCACGTTGCCGGCGATCTGCAGCGGGATCGTCCCGCGCGAGCGGCCGAGGCCGAAGGATTGGTAGAAGGTGGCGCCCTTGGCCAGGATCACCGGCACCGAGGCCAGCGAGATGACGTTGTTGACCACGGTGGGCCGGCCCAGGAAGCCTTCGAGCGCCGGCAGCGGCGGCTTGGCGCGGACCACGCCGCGCTTGCCTTCGAGCGAGTTCAGGAGCGAGGTTTCCTCGCCGCAGACATAGGCGCCGGCACCGGCCCGCACCCAGAGGTCGAAGCCGCGGCCGGAGCCGAGGACCGAGGCGCCGAGCAGCCCGGCCGTGCGGGCCGCGGCGATGGCGGCTTCCATCACCGCGATCGCATCGGGGTATTCCGAGCGGATGTAGACATAGCCGCGGGTGGCCCCGGTGGCGAGGCCGGCGATCGTCATGCCCTCGATCAGGCAGAACGGATCGCCCTCCATCAACATGCGATCGGCGAAGGTGCCGCTGTCGCCTTCGTCGGCGTTGCAGACGATGTATTTCTGCGCCGCCTCCGCCTTGCGCACCGTCTCCCACTTGATGCCGGTCGGGAACCCCGCGCCGCCGCGGCCGCGCAGGCCGCTGTCCTTCACCTCGGCCACCACTGCCTCGGGCGGCAGGGCAAGCGCCTTGCGCAGCCCGACGAGACCGCCGTGGGCTTCGTAATCGGCGAGCGAGAGCGGATCGACCACGCCGCAGCGGGCGAAGGTAAGCCGGGTCTGGCGTTTCAGCCAGTCGATCTCTTCGGTCGGGCCGAGCGCCTTCGGATGGGCGCCGAAGCCGGCCTCGAACAGCGCGGGCACCTCGGCGGCGGCGACCGGACCGAAGGCCTGGCGGATGCCGTCGCGTTCGACTTCGAGCAGCGGCTCGAGGAAGACCATGCCGCGCGAGCCGTTGCGGATCAGTGTCACGTCGATGTTACGGGCCTTGGCCTCGCGCAGCACCGCCTCGGCGACCTGATCGGCGCCGAGCGCGCGGGCGGCGGCATCGCGGGGGACATAGATCTTCATGCGCCGAACTCCGCCAGAATGGCGTCGAGCTGGGCGGCGCCGAGCCGGCCGATCAGCTTGCCGTCGACCATCGCCGCCGGGCCGCAGGCGCAGAGCCCGAGGCAGAACACCGGCTCGAGCGTGACGGCGCCGCCCTTGGCGGTGGCGTGGAACTCGACGCCGAGCCGGGCCTTGGCCTGCGCCACCAGGGCTTCGGCGCCCTGCGCCTGGCAGGCCTCGGCGCGGCAGAGCTTCAGCACGTGGCGGCCGGCGGGTTCCTTGCGGAAGTCGTGGTAGAAGCTGACCACGCCATGCACCTCGGCCCGGCTCAGGTTCAGCTTTTCGGCGATCTTCGGCAGTGCCTCGTCGGGCACATAGCCGAACGCCTCCTGCACCGCATGGAGGATGGGCAGCAGCGGGCCTTCGAGGCCGGCCAGCCCATCCACGATTTCTTCGGTGCGCTGCGCCGTCGCCGTCGCTGCCATGAAGCCCTCCTGTCGCGCCTTCGGCTGCGTTTTGCGCGCGGAAGCACGGCAATTCAATATCGAATTCCCGTTGAACGATAGAGAATGTCTATCTACTAGCGGTCGTCGCCGCGTTCCGCGATCTCGCCGGCCTCCTGCAGCAGCGCGGCGAGCACCGGGGTATGCGGTTCGCGGTGCGGGGCGATCAGGCCGACGGAATGGTCGAGGTCGGGCTCGCGGATCGGGATGACGCGGAGCCGGCGCGCGCGGGCGTGAAACTCGGCCAGCTTGACCGGCAGGATGGTCGCCCAGCGGCCGCTCATCACATGGGCGATGATGACCACGGTGGAGTTCGATTCCACCGTCGGCGCCTCGGCGATGCCGGCGGCGGCCAGCTGCTGGTCGATGATGCGGCGGTTCTGCATATCGGGGGTGAGCAGGCAGAGCGGCGAGATGCCGACCTCGGCCCAGCCGACCTCGTGGCGTTCGAACAGGATATGGCCGGGGGCGCAGACCAAGGTGTAGCGCTCGCGGTAGAGCGGGACCGAGGTGACGTTGCCCAGCGGTTCGTTGTCGAGATAGGTGACGCCGGCGTCGATCTCGAGGTTCTCCATCATCTCCAGGATCTCGATCGAGGTGCGCGAGAAGATCGAGAAATGCACGTTCGGATGCCGCTTCGAGAAGGCCATCGACAGATCAGAGGCCATGGCGAGCGCGGTCGGGATGACGCCCAACCGGATGCGACCGGCCAGGCCCTGGCGGGCGGCGCGCATTTCCTCGCGCATCGTCCGGCTGTCGGCGACGATCTTGCGCGCCCAGTCGAGCACGCGCGCGCCTTCCGGTGTCAGCCCGCCGAAGCGGGAACCGCGCCAGACCAGCTGCACGCCGAGCTGCTCTTCCAGCTGGCGAATGGCGACCGACAGCGTCGGCTGGGTGACGCCGCAGGCCTCGGCGGCGCGGCCGAAGTGGCGCTCGCGGGCGAGCGCGAT
>JAKAJW010000196.1 GCA_021813645.1 Pseudomonadota bacterium
TACAACAAGGCCGCGCGGCTGGTCGAGCAGATGGAGGAGCAGGGGCTGGTCTCGACCGCCAACCACGTCGGCAAGCGCGAAATCCTGGTGCCCGAGCAATAGCGGCGGATCGCCGCCAAATGAGCGGCCGCGAGCCGGCGCGGGCTGGAAACCGCCGCGCCGGCCGCCTAGATCGGATGGCATGACGATGCGCCCTTTTCTCGCCGCCCTCGCGCTCTGCCTGCTGCCGCAGGCTGGTCTGGCGCAGGAGCTTCCGCTCGACCGGATCTCGGCCTATCTGAACGGGTTGACCCGGGCCGAGGCTGATTTCACCCAATACAACGCCGACGGCAGCGTGTCCTCCGGCACCGTCTACATTCACCGCCCGGGCCGGATGCGGTTCGAATACAATCCGCCCAACAAGGCGCTGGTGATCGCCGGGGCCGGCGAGGTGGCGGTGTTCGATCCGAAATCGAACCAGCCGCCGGAGCAATATCCGCTGGCCAAGACGCCGCTGAACCTGATCCTGGCGCCGCATATCGACCTGTCGACCGCGCATATGGTGGTGGGCCACGAGGCGCAGGACGGCTCGACGGTGGTGATCGCCCAGGATCCGAAGCACCCCGACTACGGCACGATCCGGATGGTCTTCTCCGACAATCCGGTGGCGCTGACGCAATGGACGATCAGCGATGACGCCGGCGGCCAGACCACGGTGAAGCTCTCCGCGCTGACCCCGGCCGCCACCCTGCCGGATTCGCTCTTCGACATCGGCGCGGCCACGGCGGCGCGCCGGGGCCGCTAGTCGAGGCCGCAGCTGCGCAGCTGCTGGCCGTAGAGATCGGAATGCGCCTGCACCCGGCTCGCCACCGCGATCAGCCAGCCCTTGCTGGCGTAGGAGCGCGACATGTAGCCGCCGATGCCTTCGTGATAGGCGAGGTACTGGTCGCGCGCGTCGGATTTCGGAATGCCGGCGGTGCGGTAGGCCTTGTCCATGTACCAGCCCATGAAATCGGTCGCGTCCCAGATGTCCTTGCGGCTGGCGCCCCAATGGCCGGTCTCGCGGCGGTAGTCGTCCCAGGTCGAGTTCAGCACCTGGGCATAGCCGAAGGCCGAGGAGGCACGGCCGAGCGGGATGATCCCGAGCGCCCAGCGATAGGGGGTGCGGGCATTGCCGACGAATTTCGACTCCTGCCGGATCGTCGCCATCTGCACGCTGACGGGCACGCCCCAGCGCCGTTCGGAGGCGCGCATGGCGTTCAGATACCGCGGCCGCTCGCGCGCCAGGGCGCAGGCGTTGTCGAGGTTGTCCGGTACCGAATAGCGCCCGCAAGACGCCAGCAAGAGGAGCAGCAAAGCTGCCCAGTGAAATCTGCTCATCTGCCTCACTTGCCCGTTTCTAGCCGCGCATGTTTTTTGTTGAGAATAAAGGAAAACGCGGCAGGTGGAAATGGCCTTGCCGCAGATTGGCCGATTTCGCCGGACAAGCGCCGCCTGCGCGGATTTCGGCCGATCTTCCCGGGCCCCAGCGGCAGGTTTCGTTAACTGTCGGTCTGGCCACCACAATCCGAAAAGGTTTTTTCAAATTCGCCGGATGGACAGAATTTTGCTTGAGGATTAGTAAACAGGGGCAGAGGACGACAACGATGATGACAACCGCAGCAAAATATCACATCGGCCAGGTCGTGCGGCACCGAAAGCACCCGTTTCGCGGTGTGGTCTTCGATGTAGACGCGATGTTTTCCAACACCGAGGACTGGTATCAGGCGATTCCGGAGGAGAGCCGGCCGTCCAAGGATCAGCCGTTCTACCACCTGCTGGCGGAGAACGAGCAGAGCTATTACGTCGCTTATGTCTCCGAGCAGAACCTGGTTCCCGACGAAACCGGCGAGCCGGTCGACCACCCCGATCTCGCCGATCTGTTCGGCGATTTCGAAGACGGCCGCTATCCGCTCCAGTTCCAGCTCAACTGATCGGCGCGCCGCCCCCCTGACGGCCGGCCGCCCCTGAGGGCGAGCCCGCGGCCGAGTTCCCCGCAAAGGCTCGTGATCGGCCCCGGTCTTGGGGCGCGGCGGGTCGGATCCCGCCGCGCCGACTTGGGCGCGGCCCGGCCTCAGTAGCCGAGCGCGCAGCCGTCCTTGCGCGGGTCCGAGGCCGCTTCCAGCACGCCCGAGGGCAGCAAGCGGATCGCCTGGGCGCCGCCGATCGGGCCGTCGGGTTCCACCACATTATGGCCGAGCGCGGCCAGTTCGGCCCGCACCGCCGGCGCGTAGCCGCGTTCGACCGCGAAGCCTTCCGGCCCGGCGAAGCTGCGCGGTGCGTCGAGCGCGTCCTGCAGGTCCATGCCGTAGGTGACCAGGTTGGTGACCACGCGAGCATGGCCGTTCGGCTGATAGGCGCCGCCCATCACGCCGAAGGGCATTTCCACCTTGCCGCCCCGCCGCAGCATCGCCGGGATGATGGTGTGCATCGGCCGCCGGCCGCCGGCCGCCTCGTTCGGATGGCCCTCGGTCAGGGTGAAGCCGGCGCCGCGGTTCTGGAAGTTGAGGCCGAAGCGGCGCGAGGCCAGGCCCGAGCCGAAGGCGTGGAAGATCGAATAGATCAGCGAGACCGCCATGCGGTCGCGGTCGACCACGGTCAGATAGACCGTTTCGCGATGCACCGCCTCGGCCAGCTTGGCCGGCTCGGCCATGGCGCGCTTGGGGTCGATCAGCGCGGCGAGCTTCGCGGCCGTCTCCGGCGCCAGCATATGGGCGAGCCGGGTGGTGCGGTCAGGGTCGGCGATCACCCGGTTGCGGGTGTCATAGGCAAGCTTGGCCGCCTCGGCCTCCAGATGCGCGCGCTGGCTGCCGAACGGGTCGAGCCGGCCGAGGTCGAAATGGCTGAGAATGTTCAGCATCAGGATCGCCGTGGCGCCCTGGCCGTTCGGCGGATGCTCGAGCAGCTCGACCGGGCCGAACTGGCCGGAGATCGGGTCGGTGTAGTCGCAGGCGGTGGCGGCGAAATCGGCCAGCGTATGGCTGCCGCCGAGCGCCTGCAGCGAGGCCACCATATCCTCGGCCACCTCGCCCTCGTAGAAGCCGGCGCGGCCGTCGCGGGCAATCCGGCGCAGCACCTCGGCCTGGCCCGGGGCGCGGAACACCTGGCCGGTCTTCGGCGCCAGGCCGTCGATCAGGTAGAACTGGCGGGCGTCGCCGGACAGATCGCCCGCCGCCGCCGCCCAGTCGAAGGCGGTGCGCGGGGCGACCGGCACGCCCTCTTCGGCGTAGCGGATCGCCGGGGCGAGCGTCTCGGCCAGGCTCAGCCGGCCCCAGTCGGCCGAAAGCCGGCAGAGGGCGTCGACCGCGCCCGGCACGGTGACCGCTTCGGCCGCGTGCAGCGGCATGGCGCTCAGCCCGCGCGCCCGCAGCGCGGCGGCGGACAGTCCCGCCGGCGCCCGGCCGGAACCGTTCAGTGCCACCACCCGCTCTTCGCCGGCGGGTTTCAGCAACACGAAGCAATCGCCGCCGAGGCCGGTCATCTGTGGCTCGCACAGGCCCAGAAGGACCGCGGCGCCAATCGCCGCGTCGACGGCATTGCCGCCGGCCTGCAACAGATCGATCGCGGTCCGGCTGGCCAGCGGATGCGAGGTCGCGGCCATCCCGTTCAGGGCATAGACCTCGGAACGGCCAGGCTTTTGAAAATCGCGCATCGTGGTTCTCCCGTTGGCGCAGCGGCGGTCGCGGGGGAAGCTAGACGGCATATGCGGGGAAGAAAAGGGGAAGGCCTCGGCGTCGCAAACTGGGTGGGGGCTATTGGCTACGACGCCGAGGGAAGCCTTTTCAGCTACCCCTCCGTTTTGCCCCACGGCTGCGGCCACGATTTGCCGCTTTTGTGGCCTTCCGACGGCACTGTTTCCGGCCCGGGCCGAGTCTAGTCCTCGGCCCGCGATTGTTCCACCCGCGAGCGTTCCAGCGGCAGGCGGAAACACAGCAGGTTGCGCCCACCCTCGCGGCGGTAGCGCAGGTCGCTGGACAGGGCGCGAATCAGGCCCCAGCCGAACCCGCCCTCCGGCAGCGGATGGTCGATCCTGCGCTGGGGCAGGCGGGCGCGCGGCGGCCGGCCGCCGGGCAAGGGCGAGCCGTGATCGACGATGCAGACCTCGAGCCCGGCGGGGCCGAGCGCGATCCGCAGATCGATCTCGCCCGGTGCCGTGCGATAGGCATGTTCGACGATATTGTTCAGCACTTCGGCCAGCACGATCTCCAGCGTGCCGCGGTCCTCGACATCGTCGAGATAGGGGGCGATCGCCTCCTGCGCGGCGGCCAGCGCAGCCCGCACCGCTAGGGGGTCGCCGGGGAAGACGCGGTGGAGCACTTCGGCGTTCGGTCTCTCCAGCCGCTCGTTCGGCGCTTCACAGGGCATGGCTTCGGCCGGGGCCGGCCGCCGCCGGCAGCGCGGCATGGATGGTGAAGATGCGGTCCATCCGGGTCAGGCGGAACACCTTCTCCACCACCGGGGTCAGGCCGCACAGCTCCAGTTGCCGCTCCGGCGCCAGCATCTTCATGACTGCGACGACGGCGCCGAGCCCGCTCGAGTCGAGAAAGGCGACCTGCGACAGATCGAGGATCACCCGCGGCGCCGGCCCGGCCATGGCTTCGCGCATCGCATCCTTGAACCGGATCGCCGACGCGGCGTCGATACGCGCTTCGGCGACCTGGATGATCAGCGTGCCTTCGCGTTGTTCCAGCCTCAGATCCATCCGGTCCTCCGACCCTTCTGCCGTAGCGCTCTGGTCAAGCTAGGCGGCATTCCTTACCATTCCGTGGAGAATTTACCTTGGGAGGCTTGCATGGACGTGGTCATCACCGGGGCGGCGCGGACGCCGATGGGGGGCTTCCAGGGCGCGCTCTCGGCGCTCAGCGCGGCCGAACTCGGCGGCGCGGCGATCGCCGCCGCGCTGGCCCGCGCCGGCGTTGCGCCGGAGCGGGTGGAAGAGCTGGTGATGGGCTGCGTGCTGCCCGCCGGCCAGGGCCAGGCGCCGGCCCGCCAGGCCGGATTCAAGGCCGGCCTGCCGCAGGCGGTGCCGGCGACCACGGTCAACAAGATGTGCGGCTCGGGCATGAAGGCGGCGATGATCGGCTTCGACCAGATCGCGCTCGGCGCCGCCAACCTCTTGGTGGCGGGCGGCATGGAGAGCATTTCGAACGCGCCCTATCTCCTGCCGAAGATGCGCGCCGGCGCCCGGCTCGGCCATACCCAGGCGCAGGACCACATGTTCCTCGACGGGCTCGAGGACGCCTATGACAAGGGCCGGCTGATGGGCACCTTCGCCGAGGATTGCGCCGCCGCCTTCCAGTTCACCCGCGCCGAGCAGGACGCCTATGCGCTGACCTCGCTCGGCCGCGCGCGCGAGGCGCAGGCCGGCGGCGGTTTCGCCGCCGAGATCGTGCCGGTCGGCGTCACCACCCGGGCCGGCCGCAGCGAGGTCGCCCAGGACGAGCAGCCGCTGACCGCCCGGCCCGAGAAGATCCCCGCGCTGAAGCCCGCCTTCCGCGAGGGCGGCACGGTGACGGCGGCCAATTCCTCCTCGATCTCCGACGGCGCCGCGGCGCTGCTCTTGGCCTCGGCCGATCTCGCCCGCGCCGAGGGCCTGCCGATCCGCGCCCGCATCCTCGGCCATGCGAGCCATGCCCAGGCCCCGGCCGATTTCCCCACCGCGCCGATCCCGGCCGCCCGCAAGCTGCTGGCCAAGCTCGGCTGGCAGCCGGATGACGTCGACCTCTGGGAGGTCAACGAGGCTTTCGCGGTGGTGCCGATGGCCTTCGAGCGCGAGACCGGCATCAGCCGTGACAAGCTCAACGTCAACGGCGGCGCCTGCGCCCTCGGCCATCCGATCGGCGCCTCGGGGGCGCGGATCATCGTCACGCTGCTGCATGCGCTCGAGGCGCGCGGGCTGCGCCGCGGTCTGGCCGCCATCTGCATCGGCGGCGGCGAGGGCACGGCAATCGCCATCGAACGCCCCTGATCTTCCCCTTTCCGGTCGCCGCAAATATCCTCGGGCGAGAGGCGCGCCGCCGCGCCCGGGGGCCGCCCGCCCCCTGAGACCG
>JAKAJW010000125.1 GCA_021813645.1 Pseudomonadota bacterium
TGTCGCCCTGGTCGCCGCGATTTCCGTGGTGATCGGGGCGCTCGACTATCTCTGGCAGTATTTCGAATTCATGCGCCGCAACCGGATGTCGCGGCGCGAGCTGATCGACGAGCTGAAGGATCAGGAAGGCGATCCACAGATGAAGCAGCATCGGCGCCGCCGCGGCTACGAGATCGCGATGAACCGGATGATCGCCGATGTGAAGAAGACCGATGTGGTGATCGTCAACCCGACCCATTACGCGGTGGCGTTGAAATGGCGGCGGGGCGAGCGGCGGGCGCCGATCTGTCTGGCCAAGGGCGTGGACGAGGTGGCGGCGCGGATCCGGGCGGCGGCCTCGGAGGCCGGGGTGCCGATCCGCTCCGATCCCCCGACGGCGCGGCTTCTCTATGCCGAGGTTGAGCTGGGCGCAGAGATCCTGCCCACGCATTACAGCGCGGTGGCGGCGGCGATCCGTTTCGCCGAGACGATGCGGAGCAAGGCGCGGCGGGGGTGGCGATGAGCCGGAAAGCGGCAGAGATCGCGGGGCTGGAACGGCTGGCCCGGTTGATCCTCGACGCGCGGCTGGCCGAATTGCGGCAGGCCGCCGCGGCGCGAGAGGCTTCGCGCGCCGCCCTGGAGGCGCTGAACCGGCCGGCCTCGGCGCCGGGGGACGAAGTGCCGCCGCTGATCCAGGCGCAGACCGAACTGCGCTATCAGGCCTGGGCGGACAAGCGGCGGGCCGAGATCAATCTGCGGCTGGCGCGGCAGACCGCGACCTGGATGGAGCGGCGAGAGGCGGCAGCGCAGGCCTTCGGCCGGGCCGAGGCGCTCAGCCGGATCGCGGCGCGCTGGCCGCGCCGGGGTTAGGTGTCCTGGCGGACGATATCGTCGATGAGCACATTGGTGACGATCGGCCCCATCACCTTCACCGCGGTCTCCAGCAAGGCGTTGCGCAGCACCTGCATCTTGGTGCCTTCGGTGAAGTTGCCGGCGAAACCGCCGGCATTGGCGTGATCGAACAGCACCTGCAGAAAGGCGTCGCGCAGCTTCGGTTCGCCGGAATAGACTAGCGTACTGCTGCCCGCCGTCACCTCGAGGCTGAGCGAGAGGATGACCATCGAGCCGACCTTGCCATGGGCGACGATCGGCACGATGAACTGGTTGTTGAGCTTCACATAGTCATGCCCATCGCCGGCCTCGCCAGAGCCCTTCGCGCTGCTGCCATGCCCGCCGCTGGCCTTGGCCTTGGCTGCCGGCTTGGGGGCGGCGCCGTGCCCGCCGCTGGCCGGAGCGGCCCCGTGCTCCCCGTCGGCCGGTTCGGCGGCGTGTTTCTCGGCCGGTGCGGCGGCGCCATGGCCGTCGGCCGGGGCCGCCTCTTCCATCGGGTGGTCCGAGGCGGGGCGCAGGAACAGGCCCGCGCCGGCCCCCAGGCCGAGACCGACGAGGGCGAGCAGAACGGGGAGCAACTTGCCGATCATGGCGCCTCAGAATGGCAGAAGGATATCGGCGATCTGCTGGCCGTAGCGCGGCTGCTGAACGTCGGTGATCTGGCCGCGCCCGCCATAGGAGATCCGCGCCCCGGCGATCTTGTCGTAGGTGACCTCGTTCTGGCGCGAGATGTCCTCGGGCCGGACATAGCCGGTAACGGTGAGCTCGCGCAGCTCGTTGTTCACCCGGACTTCCTGCGTGCCGGCCAGACGGAGGATGCCGTTGGTCAACTCTTCGATCACCGTCGCGGCGATCCGCAGCGTCACCTTCTCATTGCGCTGGATGGAGCCGTTGCCTTGGTAAGAACTCGACGAGTTGGTGTCGATCGCATCGGCCATGCTCGCGCCGCTTGGCAGATGGCGGTTGATCCGCTGGGGAATGCCGAGCAGGCCTGGAATACCCATCTTGTCGCTGCCGGCGCGCGACCGGCCAGAGGTGTTGTTGATCTGCGCACTATCGTCGATCTGGATGACCACGGTGAGAATGTCGCCGCGATGGCCGGCGCGCCGGTCTCCGAACAGCGACTTCTTCGCCCCGGTCCAAAGTGAGGCCATCTTGCCGTCGACCTGGCCGCCCGCGCCGCTAGGGGTCGGGTAGTCATCGCCGGCGAAGCGACCCTCATTGCCGCTCGGCGGCGAGAATTCGGGCGCTCGGCCCACCTCGGCCAGTCGGGCGCAGCCAGCGCAAAGCAACAAGACGAACAACAGCAAACGCGGCATGGCGGTTCCGTTCAGTTGGCCCCGACCACGACGCTGCCATCGGCCGCGACCGTCCCGGTAACAGTGTTGTGAGAGGTTGTGTTCAAGACCCGGATCGTATCGCCCACCCCGCCGCGGCTGAGTGCCCGACCTTCCGCCGAGATGCTGAGTCCGCCGTCGCGAAAGCTGAGCGGCACAATCTGGTTGCGATCGACCAAGGTCGGCGGGCCGATTTCCTGCGGCCGGATCGGCCGGCCGGCGTAAAGCACGACCCGCGCCTCCATGCCGATCAGTTCGGCGGGGTCGGAGATGGTGCCCGGCAGCGTGGCCTCGATCGTTGAGAGATCGTTCGGCCCGATGAGGCTTTGCGCCCGAAGCGTATGGGCGGCAACGACCGTGCGGCCGTCGGCCGCGGCGGCGGCCGCGGCGAAGAGCAGGCCCAGAAGCGGCGCCGGGAACCGGTCGGGGCGGGCCATCACCGCACCTGCACCGTGGTCTGCAGCATCTCGTCGGAGGCGGTGATGACTTTGGCGTTCATCTCATAGCCACGCTGTGCTGTGATCAGCTCACTGACTTCGCGCACGGCATCGACCGAGCTTTCCTCCAAGTAGCCTTGGCGCAGGGTACCGAGCCCGTCTTGGCCGGGGGCGGCGACGGTCGGCGGGCCCGAGGCCTCGGTTTCCTTGAAGAGGTTGGAGCCGATCGCCTGAAGGCCTTGATCGTTGATGAAGCTGGCCAGGGTCAGCGTGCCGATCTGCTGCGGCTTCACCTGGGTGCTGAAATAGGCGTAGACGTCACCTTGGGCGTTGATCGAGAGGCTAGTCGCCGCTGCGGGGATGGTGATGCCCGGCACCACCGGATAGCCGTCGGCGGTGACGATTTCGCCGGTCGCGGATCGTTTCAGGCCGCCGTCGCGGGTATAGGCCGAGCTGCCGTCCGGCAGGGTCACCTCGAGATAGCCCTTGCCGTCGATGGCGACATCGAGATCGCCGCCGGTCTGGCTCAGCGAGCCCTGGGCCAGAACGGTTGCCACGGATGCGGGGCGCACGCCGAGGCCGAGCTGCACGCCGGTGGGCAGCACGGTCCCGTCGGCCGCGGTGACGGTGCCGGGCTTGGCGAGCTGCTGGTAGTCGAGATCGGCGAATTGCGCGCGGCGGGCGTTGTAGCCCGTGGTCGACATGTTGGCGAGGTTGTTGGAGACGACCTCCACCCGCATCTGCTGGGCGCTCATGCCGGTGGCGGCGATCTGAAGCGAGCGCATGTCAGGCCTCCTTTCCGAGGGTTTGGATCGCGCTGCGGATGCGCTGATCCTCGTTGTCGAGGAAGGTCTGGCCCAGCTCATAGGCGCGCTGGACCGTGATCATCCGGGCGATTTCGGTGATCGGGTTGACGTTCGAATCCTCCAGGTAGCCTTGGCGGATATGGCCGGCGGACTCGGCCACCGGCTGGACGCCGTTGTCGGCGCGCAGCAAGGTGCCGGATTGGAAATTGAGATCGATCGGGTCGGTCGGCTCATAGAGCCCGATCTGGGCGACGGGCAGGCCGTCGGCGGAGATCGTTCCGTCTGGCCCGACGGCCAGAGAGCGGACGCCCGGCGGAATGGCAATTGGCGTGCCGCCGCCGTCGAGCAAGCGATTGCCATCGGCATTGACCAACTCGCCGTTCGCATTGGGCATGAAGGCGCCGGCCCGGGTCAGCCGCTGGCCGTTGTCGGTCTCGACCAGGAAGAACCCTTTGCCCTCGATGCCGAGGTCATAGGTGCCGCCGGTTTGCTGCAGTGTTCCGGGGGCGAGGTCGACCACGCGGGTGTCGCCGCTGGCCATGGACAGTGATGGTTCGTTGCCGTCCAGCCCCTGGACATATTCCGAGAAGATCACCCCCTCGCGCCGAAAGCCGGTGGTGGAAATATTGGCGATGTTGTTGGCAATCACGTCCATTTCCGACATCAGGCCGGATTGGCGGGTCAGCGTCGTGTAGATCGCATTGTCCATCTCAGCCTCCGGCGATCAGCGGGACGACCCGCCCGGTGAAGAAATCGGTCAATGTCGCGGTCATGAAGCTCATCGAGGCCCAGAACACGACGAGCATCAGCCCCACTTTCGGGACGAAGGTCAGCGTGGCCTCCTGCACCGAGGTGAGGGCCTGCAGCAGACCCACCGCGACCCCGGCGACCAGGGCGACGGCGAGCAGCGGCGTGGCCATTTTCACCGCAGTCCAAAGCGCTTGGCGCAGTGTGTCGTCGATGATCGCTTCGGTCATGGCGCGGCCTCGCTCGTCCTGTCAGATCGGCATGCGGAGGATTTCCTGATAGGCCTCCACCACCCGGTCGCGCACAGTCACTGCGGTTTCCACCGCAAGCTCGGAGGCCGAGAGCGCCTGCACCAGCGAACGCGGGTCGGCCTTGCCGGTCATGGCGGCCTTTGCGGTCTGCTCGCCTTGCTGCAGGGTCTCCACGAAGCTCGAGGCGAGATTGCCGAGCGCCGCGCCGGCTTCCGACTTCTGCGGCGGGGCGGTTACGGGCCTGGCGCTGCTGTAGCTTTGGGCGGCGAGGGGGGAGCGTATATCCATCGGCGGTCGTCCTTAGCGGCGCAGCAGGTCGAGCAGGCCGGACGCCATCTGGCGGGCCTGGTCGAACAGCTTGAGATTGGCCTCGTAGCTGCGCTGCGCCTCGCGCGCGTCGGCGATTTCGACCACGAGATCGACGTTCGAGCCGTCATAGTGGCCGGTGGAATCGGCAAGCGGATTGCCGGGGTCGTAGACGGGTTTCAGCGGGCTCTGGTCGAGCTGGACGAGGCCGGCCTGAACTTCGGAAGTTTTCTGGCCATGCTCGATCATCGGCTCGAATGCGATCGTCTTGCGGCGATAGCCGGGGGTATCCGCATTGGCGATGTTTTCCGAAATATGCCTCAGACGCATCGACTGCGCATCCATGCCGCTGGCCGAGATGGCGAGGGAGGCAAGGAAATCCGTCATTTGTCCTGATCCCCTTCCATGGTCACTTCGCCACGCCAAGCGCAATCCGGAGCATGCCGGTGGCCTTCCGATAGATCGCCAGCGCCATGTCGTGCTGCTGCTTGACCTGGGTTGCGGCGACCATTTGCTGTTCGAGCGTGACGGTGTTGCCGTCTGGCGATTCGCTGCCGGGCCGGGCGATCGCTTTTGGCACGGCGGCGACGGTTTCCTGGATTGCGGTGATATGGCCTGGCTGCGTGGCGCGCATGGCAAGGCCATCGGCAGCGGCATAGGTATCCGCAAAGCTCGGCACGTCGACGGCGCGATAGCCGGGCGTATCGGCATTGGCCACGTTCTTTGCAATGGCCTGTTGGCGCGCCTCAGCGTTCTGGGCGAGCGCGCCTGCCATGCGCAGGACCTCAAGCTGTTCGAGCATCGGGGCTTCTCCCTCGATCGGTTTCATCAAGGCTTAAGAGCGATTCCTTTAGAAACGGTAAGAAGTGGAAGAAGGGACACGGAGAATGCGCGATATCGGCTTCGAGGCGCTCTGCGCGGCCGTCGCGGCGACGCCGGTGACGACCCGGATCGGCCGGGTGGTGGAGCTTGGGCGCGGGGTGCTGAAAGTGGTCGGGTTGTCCAATGCGGCGGCGCTTGGCGACCGGGTGGAACTTGAAGCGGCCGCGGGGCGCCGGATCGGTGGCGAGGTGCTACGGCTCGCGCCGGAAGAAATCACCGTGCTGCCGGACGATTCGATCGAAGGCTTGGCGATCGGCGCGCGGGTTGAGCTGATCGGCCGCAGCGAGATCGCGCCGGATGTCAGTTGGGTTGGGCGGATCGTCGATCCGTTCGGCCGGCCGCTCGACGGGCGGCCGCTGTTTCCCGGGCCGGTGCCGCGGCCGTTGCGGGCCGCCGCGCCGCCGGCGGCGCGGCG
>JAKAJW010000152.1 GCA_021813645.1 Pseudomonadota bacterium
CCGCCCGGCTGTTCGCCGGCCGCCCCGCCGATCTGGCCGAACGCTGGTCGGCGCTCTGGTCGATCTGGCGGGCCGAGGCCGGCTGAGCCCCGCTCAGGCCGCCCGCGCCGCCCGGATCAGGCCCAGGATTTCCTGCGCCGCCGCCGGGATATTGGTCCCCGGCCCGAAGATCGCCTTCACCCCGCGGCTCTGCAGGAAGTCATAGTCCTGCTGCGGGATGACGCCGCCGCAGATCACCAGAATATCGCCCGCCCCGGCCGCGGCCAGCGCCTCGACCAGCTTCGGCGCCAGCGTCTTGTGCCCCGCCGCCTGGGACGAGATGCCGATCACATGCACGTCGTTGTCGATGGCGTCCTGCGCCGCCTCTTCCGGGGTCTGGAACAGCGGCCCCACGTCGACGTCGAAGCCGATATCGGCGAAGGCGGTGGCGATCACCTTGGCGCCGCGGTCGTGGCCGTCCTGGCCCATCTTCACCACCAGCATCCGCGGACGCCGCCCCTCTTCCTCGGCGAATTTCTCGACTTCGGCCTGAATCGCGGCGAAACCCGCGTCGCCCTCATAGGCCGCGCCATAGACCCCGGCGAGCGTCTTCACCTCGGCCCGGTGGCGGCCGAACACCTTCTCCATCGCCATCGAAATCTCTCCCACGCTCGCCCGCGCCCGCGCCGCCTCGACCGCCGCCTCCAGCAGGTTGCCGCCCTCGCGCGCCCGCCGCTCCAGTTCCGCCAGCGCCGCGGCGCAGGCCAGGGCGTCGCGATTGGCCCGCACCTTCTCCAGCCGGGCGATCTGGCTGGCCCGCACCGCCGCATTGTCGATGTCGAGGATGTCGATCGGATCCTCCTTGCCGAGGCGGTATTTGTTCACCCCCACGATCACCTCTTCGCCGCGATCGATCATCGCCTGCCGCTTGGCCGCGCTTTCCTCGATCCTCAGCTTCGGCATGCCCGAGGCGACCGCCTTGGTCATGCCGCCCATCGCCTCGACCTCCTCGATCAGCGCCCAGGCCTTCGCGGCCAGATCGGCCGTCAGCGCCTCGACGTAATAGGAGCCGGCCAGCGGATCGACGACATGGGTGATCCCGGTCTCCTCCTGCAGGATCAGCTGGGTATTCCGGGCGATCCGCGCGGAAAACTCGGTCGGCAGCGCGATCGCCTCGTCCAGCGCGTTGGTATGCAGCGACTGGGTGCCGCCCAGCGCCGCCGCCATCGCCTCATAGGCGGTGCGCACCACGTTGTTGTAGGGATCCTGCTCCTGCAGGCTCACCCCCGAGGTCTGGCAATGGGTGCGCAGCATCAGCGACGCGGGCTTCTTCGCCCCGAACTCCGCCATGATCCGATGCCACAGCAGCCGCGCCGC
Source organism: Pseudomonadota bacterium (assembly GCA_021813645.1). Classification (GTDB taxonomy): domain Bacteria; phylum Pseudomonadota; class Alphaproteobacteria; order Rhodobacterales; family Rhodobacteraceae; genus Solirhodobacter. The sequence continues at coordinate 1,357 of JAKAJW010000152.1, forward strand.
CCGCAGCTTCGCCGCCTCCATGAAGAAATTCATCCCGATCGCGAAAAAGAATGACAGCCGCCCGGCGAAGGCGTCGACATCCATCCCCCGCGCCAGTGCGGTGCGGACGTATTCCCGCCCGTCGGCCAGGGTGAAGGCCAGCTCCTGCACCAGGTTCGCGCCCGCCTCCTGCATGTGGTAGCCGGAGATCGAGATCGAGTTGAACTTCGGCATCTCGGCGGCGGTGTATTCGATGATGTCGGCCACGATCCGCATCGAGGGCTCGGGCGGATAGACGTAGGTGTTCCGCACCATGAACTCTTTCAGGATGTCGTTCTGGATCGTCCCCGACAGCTGGGCGCGGCTCACGCCCTGCTCCTCGCCGGCGACGATGAAATTCGCCAGGATCGGGATCACCGCGCCGTTCATCGTCATCGACACGCTGACCTGATCGAGCGGGATGCCGTCGAACAGGATCTTCATGTCCTCGACGGAATCGATCGCCACGCCCGCCTTGCCGACATCGCCGACGACGCGCGGATGGTCGCTGTCATAGCCGCGGTGGGTGGCCAGGTCGAAGGCCACCGAAACCCCCTGCTGCCCGGCGGCCAGCGCCTTGCGGTAGAAGGCGTTCGATTCCTCGGCGGTGGAAAAGCCCGCATATTGCCGGATGGTCCAGGGCCGGCCGGCATACATCGTCGCCCGGACCCCGCGGGTGAAGGGCGCAAGCCCCGGCAGGCTGCCCATATGCGCCAGCCCCGCGGTATCCGCCGCGGTGTAGAGCGGCTTGACCCGAATGCCCTCCAGCGTCTCCCAGGTCAGGCCCTCCGGGTCGCGGCCCTTCAGCTCCTTCGCGGCCAGCGCGGCCCAGTCGTTCAGGTCGGTCATGTCTCTCTCCATCCGTCCCGCGCCTCACTTCATGGCCGGACCGGTCAGCGCCAGATGCGCTCCCGCCGGCAAGGTCGGTGCAAAAGCCTTCAGCGCCGCAATCACCCGCGCCACGTCCTGCGGGCCGGCGGCGTAGAAGGTCACGTCATAGACCCGGCTCAGCGCCCCGCGCTCGGGCGTCATCTCCAGATCGGCCAGCGGCACCCAGCTCGGCGGCAGCGCGTCGGCGACCCAGCCGTTGTAGATCATCGCCGCCTCGACCCCATGGGCCTCGGCCAGCGGCCCGGCCCAACCGCGGTGCGGCGGCGGCACGGCGGTGCGGATCCGGCGCGCCTGGATCGAGGCGAGGCCCCAGAGGTCCAGCACGTATTCCGGGTTGTTCCAGCTCACCCGGCCGATGTCGTTCACCGCCACCGGCGCCTTCAGATAGTCCTGGGCGAAGCGCGCCATCTGGCCTTGCTGCAGATGGATCGCCCGCGGCGCCCAGACATATTTGGTCAGCAGCGGCGGCAGAAACGCCTGCGCGCCGGCCACCAGTGCCACGAGCCCGCCGAGCGCCGCCACCCGCGGCGCGGCGATCTCGGAAAGCAGCAACAGAAGGCCGGCGACCAGCAGGACGACGATGTAGATCTCGTATCGGTGCATCCAGCCGATCTGACCGAACAGCAGATGCGCCAGCCCGCAGAGAAACAGCAGCAACGGCAAGAGCGCCCGCCGCCCCTGCCCGCGCATGCCCAGGGCCAACAGACCAGCGGCCGCCGTTAGCACCGCGACCAGGATGCCGGCGGGCTGGCCAATGTTGTGGAGGAAGGTCCGCAGGACGCGATCGAGCGGCCCCAGACCCAGCGCCACCTGATCCATCTTGACCACGACAGAACTTGGCAGGACCCCAAGCCCCTGGCGCATCAGGAAGCCCGAGAACAGGGCGACCGGCGCCGACACGCCGAGCCCGAGCAGCACACCGGCCCTTGGCCGCCCGGTGAAAGCGATCAGCCCGGCCACGCCCAGCGACAGGGCGAGGCCCTCGTAGCGGATGAGTGGCGCGAGAATGGCCGCGGCGACGAACCAGCCGGCAATCCCGCCGCCCTGCATGTAGCGCCACAGGCCGAGCAGCACCGCAAGGCTGAGGGCGAGTTGTATCTCGTGTTCCATGCCGAGGAAGGCAAGGCCGGCCATGTTGAGGCACACCGGCCCGAGCACCGCCAGAGCCAGCCCCGCCGGCCCCTCGAGCCCGGCGCGGACCAGCACCTTCCCCCAGAGCCAGGCGGCAGCGACGAGCGCCAGCACGTTCCAGACGAGCGGCAGGAAGCGCTGAAGCTCGGTGCCATGGAACGGCAGAAGCAGGAACGGATAGAGGATGGAGGATGAGGCGGAGGCCGGCTCCCCCGGCATGATGCCATAGGTGCCCGAGGCGATGCCGTCCGCCATGGCGAGATGGATATAGACGTCGTCGAGCGGGTATTCGAACACACCGGCTAGGGCATAGGCCCAAAGTTCCAGCCCGAGAAGAGCCGCGAGGCCGGCCAGCACAGCGACCGGCGGCAGGGCGAGATCGCCCCCCTTGCTGCGGGCGGCGCTATTCGAACTCAAGGATGACATCGTCCACCTTCAGGCTCTGCCCCGGGCCTGCGGCGACCCGCTTCACCACCGCCTGACGCTCGGCGCGCAGCGTGTTCTCCATCTTCATCGCCTCGACGGTGGCCAGCGCCTGGCCCTCCTGCACCTCCTCGCCCGCGGCCACCATGATCTTCACCACCAGCCCGGGCATCGGGCAGAGCAGGAATTTCGAGGTGTCGGGCGGCAGCTTCTCCGGCATCAGCCCGGCCAGTTCCGCCTCGCGCGGGGTACGCACCACCGCCTTCAAATCCGCCCCGCGCCAGCGCAGCCGGGCGCCGCCGCGCACATAGGCGACCTTGACGATCATCTCCGCTCCGCCGACGGTGCCGCGGAACAGCGGCTGACCGGGCCGCCAGCCCGAGCGGACAGCATAGCTGCCGTTGTCGGCGAAGGTGACATCGGTGCCCTCCGGCGTCTCGACGATATGCACCGGGAAGCGTTCGCGGCCGAGGAAGATCACATAGTCCGGCTCCACCCGCCGCTTGTGATGCGCCATGGCGCCCGAGATTTGGGCCGCCCGCGCCTCCTTCCACATCTTCATATGCGCGGCCACCGCCGCCAGCCGGCGCATCGCCTCGGGCGCCGGGGTGACGCCCTGGAACCCGTCAGGCCATTCCTCGGCGATGAAGGCGGTGGTCATCGCGCCCTCGACGAAGCGGGGATGGTCCATCACCGCGCTCAGGAACGGCAGGTTGTGGCCGATCCCCTCCACCTCGAAGGCGTCGAGCGCGCGCCGCATCTGCTCGATCGCGGCGTCCCGATCCGGGCCCCAGGTGCAGAGCTTGGCGATCATCGGGTCGTAATACATCGAGATCTCGCCGCCCTCGAAGACGCCGGTGTCGTTGCGCACCGCATGGGTCGGGGTGGCGACCTCCTCCGGCGGGCGGTAGCGGCTGAGCCGGCCGATTGAGGGCAGGAACTTGCGGAACGGATCCTCGGCGTAAAGCCGGCTCTCCATCGCCCAGCCGTTGATCTTCAGGTCGGCCTGGCCGAACGGCAGCTTCTCCCCGTCGGCCACCCGGATCATCTGCTCCACCAGATCGATGCCGGTGATGAGCTCGGTCACCGGATGCTCCACCTGCAGCCGGGTGTTCATCTCCAGGAAGTAGAAGTTGCGCGACCCGTCGACGATGAACTCCACCGTGCCGGCGCTGGTGTAGCCCACCGCCTTCGCCAGCGCGCAGGCCTGCTCGCCCATCGCCTTGCGGGTGGCGGCATCGAGGAAGGGCGAGGGCGCCTCTTCGATCACCTTCTGGTTCCGCCGCTGGATCGAGCACTCCCGCTCGTGCAGATAGACGCAGTTGCCGTGCTTGTCGGCCAGCACCTGGATCTCGATGTGCCGCGGCTGGGTCACGAATTTCTCGATGAAGATCCGGTCGTCGCCGAACGAGGCCGCCGCCTCGTTCTTCGAGGCCTGGAAGCCCTCGCGCGCCTCGGTGTCGTTCCAGGCGATCCGCATCCCCTTGCCGCCACCGCCCGCGCTGGCCTTGAGCATCACCGGATAGCCGATCTCGCGGGAAATCTTCACCGCCTCCTCGGCATCGGCGATCAGCCCCATGTAGCCCGGCACGGTGGAGACCCCGGCCTCGGCGGCGATCTTCTTCGAGGTGATCTTGTCGCCCATCGCCTCGATCGCGCCCGAGGGCGGGCCGATGAAGGCGACGCCCTCCGCCTCCAGCGCGGCCGCAAAGGCGCGGTTCTCGCTGAGAAAGCCATAGCCCGGATGCACCGCCTGCGCCCCGGTCGCCCGGATCGCCGCCATCACCTTGTCGATGACGATATAGGACTGCGCCGCCGGCGCCGGGCCGATATGCACCGCCTCGTCGGCCATCTTCACATGCAGCGCGCCGCGGTCGGCGTCGGAATAGACGGCGACGGTCTTGATCCCCATCTTCCGCGCCGTCTTGATGACGCGGCAGGCGATCTCGCCGCGGTTGGCGATCAGGATCTTGTCGAACATCTCCGTCCCCTTTTCCGGCCCCTGTCGCCCTCCGCCGAGGTTCTTCCCCGGTCGCGGGCAATAAAAAAGCCACCGGGGCCGCGCGCCCCGATGGCATCCGTCTCGTGGTCTCCCGCCGCGCCCGGCCGGGCGCCGGCGGCGTCAGTAGTTGCGGCAGCCCGGCACATTGAGGTCGCGGCAGAATACCCCGGCCGCACCGCCGATGACGGCCCCG
>JAKAJW010000312.1 GCA_021813645.1 Pseudomonadota bacterium
GGGCCAGGGCGAGCTGTTGTCGGCGACGCCGCTGACCCTGGCCGAGACGGCGAGCGTGTTCGGCGAGATGCTGACCTTCCGGCGGCTGCTCGACCAGGCCAAGACGCCGGCGGAGAAGAAGACGCTGCTGGCCGGCAAGGTCGAGGACATGATCAACACGGTCGTCCGCCAGATCGCCTTCTACGATTTCGAATGCAAGCTGCACGCCGCCCGCCGCCAGGGCGAGCTGATGCCAGAGGACATCAACGCGCTGTGGATGAGCGTTCAGGCGGAAAGCCTGGGGCCGGTGTTCGACTTCATGCCGGGCTACGAGACCTTCTGGTCCTATATCCCGCATTTCATCCATTCGCCGTTCTACGTCTATGCCTATGCCTTCGGCGACGGGCTGGTGAACGCGCTCTATGCCGTCTATGCCGAGGGCGCGCCGGGCTTCCAGGCGAAATATTTCGACCTGCTGAAGGCGGGCGGCTCGAAGCACCACAAGGAGCTGCTGGCGCCGTTCGGGCTGGATGCCACCGACCCGAAGTTCTGGGACCGCGGGCTGAACATGATCGCTGGCTTCATCGACGAGCTGGAGGCGATGGAGGCGTGAGCGTCGCCTTCGCCCGGCTCGGGCCGGAGGATGCGCCGCGGGTCGCCCATCTGACGGTCGGGCCCGGGCAGGAGCAGTTCACCGCCCGGCCGGCGAGCCGCCTCGGCGCGTTGCGCGAGGGCGAGGAGCCTTGGGCGGTGCTCTGGGCCGGCGACATCGTCGGCTTCTTGATCATCGACCGGGGCTATGCCGCGCAATACGACTTCGCCTTTCCCGGCGAGCTGGGGCTGCGCTCGGTGCTGATCGACGCCGGCCGCCAGGGCGAGGGCATCGGCACTGCGGCGATGGCGAAACTGCGCGGGCTGATGGCGGCGGAATATCCGGACGCCCGGAGCCTGGCGCTGACGGTCAACTGCGCCAACCCGGCCGCGAAGGCGGTCTATGCCAAGGCGGGCTTCGGCGATACCGGCTTTCTGTTTCACGGCGGCCGGGCCGGGCCGCAGCATATCCTGCGGATGACGCTCGCCACCGGGTAGCCGGCCCGTCGGCGCCCCCGGTCAGAGCTTGCGGAACAGGCCGAACTGGAACCGCTGGAGCGCGCCGGCCGGGGTGCGATGGTCGTCGCGCGCGGCCGCGATCAGCCGGAAGCCCGGGCCGAGCTCGGCGGCCAGGCTGTCGGCGTCGTAGCGCACCACCGGCAGGCCGCTGCAGCGTTCGGGGCCGTCGGGGGCGAAGGTGCCGAGGACGGCATGGCCGCCGGGGGCGAGCGCCGCCGCCAGGGTGGCGCGATAGGCCTGGCGGTCGGCCGGATCGGTGAGGAAATGGAAGGCGGCGCGGTCGTGCCAGATATCGTAGCGGCGGGCCGGGCGCCAGCCGAGCACATCGGCGACGATCCAGTCGACCTCCGGCCCTCCGGCGAGACGGGCGCGGGCCTGCGCCAGTGCGGTTTCCGACAGGTCGAGCGCGGCGAGATCGGTGAGCCCGCGCGCCGCAAGCGCCGCGACGAGGACGCCGGCGCCGGCGCCGATGTCGATCACCGAGGTCTGTGGCGTGAGGCCCGCGCGCGCGATCAGATCGAGCGAGACCAGCGGCCGCGGCTGGTGCCAGCTGGTCGCCTCGGCCGGCTTGGCGGCATAGATCGCCTCCCAATGCTCCTGTCGCGTGGCGATGGCGCCCTCCCCCGCTGCCGCGCGGGCCCGACCGGCCGGCGCTCCAGGTCAATGTGGGGCGCGCGCCGCGCCGCGTCCAGCCTCGGCGCGGCGGCGGACGGGCCCCGCGGGGCCCGCCCTGACCTCAGAGCGTGAGGATGGTCGCGCCGGTGGTGGCGCGGGATTCCAGGGCGCGATGCGCCTCGGCGACCTGGTCGAGCGGGAAGCTCTGACCGATCTCGATCTTCACCGCGCCGGAGCTGACCTTGTCGAACAGCGCCTTGGCGATGGCCTGGCAATCCTCGTGCCGGGCGATGTAGTGGAAGATCGAGGGCCGGGTGATCTTCAGCGAGCCGCCGGCGGCGAGGCGGCCGAGGTCGAAGGCCGGCACCGGGCCGGAGGCGGCGCCGAACAGGATCATGAAGCCGAGCGGCCGGAGCGCGGCAAGCGAGCCGTCGAACGTGTCGCGGCCCACTGAATCCATCGCCACATGGACGCCGGCGCCGCCGGTGATCTCACGCGCACGGGCGGCGAAATCCTCGGTCCGGTAGTTGATCGCGTGGCTGGCGCCATGCGCCAGGGCCAGGGCGCATTTCGCCTCCGAGCCGGCGGTGCCGATCAGGTTGATGCCTTCCGAGCGCGCCCATTGGCAGGCGATGAGGCCGACGCCGCCGGCGGCGGCCTGCATCAGCACCCAATCGCCCTTCGCGATCGGCGTGATGCGCTGGAACAGATAGACCACCGTCATCCCCTTCAGCATCATCGCCGCCCCCTGTTCGAAGGAGATCGCGTCGGGCAGCGGCACGACATGGACGGCGGGCATGACGCGGGCCTCGGCATAGGCGCCGGGCGGGTTGGCGGCATAGGCGGCGCGGTCGCCGGGCTTGAGATGGGTGACGCCCTCGCCCACCGCCTCGACCACGCCCGCCGCCTCCATTCCCATCGTCAGCGGCAGCGGGTTCTTGTAGAGGCCGGTGCGCTGGTAGATGTCGATGAAGTTGAGCCCGATCGCCTTGTGGCGGATCAGGATCTCGCCCGGGCCCGGGGTGCCGAGCGGACGATCGACGAATTTCAGGGCTTCCGGCCCGCCGAAGTCTTCGATGATGACGGTCTTTGCACTTGCCATGTCTTGCTCCGACGCGTCCGAGGACCGCTGCCAGAGGTTGATGTTGCCGGCGTCGGACCAGCGGTCGATGGCCGTGCGCTCTTCGGCGGTGAAGTCGAGATTGCCGAGCGCGCCGACGCAATCGGTGATCTGCTCGGGGCGCGAGGCGCCGATCAGCGCCGAGGTGATCGCGCCGTCGCGCAGCACCCAGGCAATCGCCATCTGGGCGAGCGTTTGGCCGCGGGCCGCGGCGATCTTGTCGAGCTCGCGCAGATTGGCCAGCGCCGGCTCCGTCAGCCAGCCGGCGTTGAGCGACTTGCCCTGCGTCGCGCGGCTGCCGTCGGGAATGCCCTTGAGATACTTGTTGGTCAGCATGCCCTGAGCCAGCGGGGTGAAGGCGATGGAGCCGATGCCGAGTTCCTTCAGAGTGTCCTTCAGCCCGTCTTTCTCCACCCAGCGGTTGATCATCGAATAGGACGGCTGGTGGATCAGGCAGGGGGTGCCGAGCTCGTTCAGGATCGCCGCCGCTTCGCGGGTGCGCGCGGAATTGTAGGACGAAAGGCCAACATAGAGCGCCCGGCCCGAGCGGACGATATGGTCGAGCGCGGCCATCGTCTCTTCCAGCGGGGTGTCCGGGTCGACCCGGTGGGAATAGAAGATGTCGACATAGTCGAGCCCCAGCCGCTTCAGCGAGGCGTCGCAGGAGGCGATCAGATATTTCCGGCTGCCCCATTCGCCATAGGGCCCGGGCCACATCAGATAGCCGGCCTTGGAGGAGATGATGAGCTCGTCTCGGTGGGCGCGGAAATCGGTCTTGAGGATTTGGCCGAAGGCTTCCTCGGCCGCACCGGGCGGCGGGCCGTAGTTGTTGGCGAGGTCGAAATGGGTGATGCCGGCGTCGAAGGCGGTGCGGCAGATCGCCTGTTTGGTGACATGCGGCGTGTCCGTGCCGAAATTGTGCCACAGCCCGAGCGAGATCGCCGGCAGTTTCAGCCCGCTTCGCCCGCATCGATTGTAGATCATTGTATCGTAGCGGGTTTCGGCGGGGCGCCAGCCCATGCCTGTCTCCTTCTGTCGTCGAAAGGAACCTAGTTCGACACGGCGGGATCGACCAGGGGAAGTGTGGACGAAAGGCGCGCGGGCCGGATCAGCGGGCCAGATCAGCGGGCGGGCAGAATCAGCGGGCCGAGAACCGTCGGGGAGCGCTCGGGCGCGCCGAGCAGGCCGGCCGCCTCGGCCCGCACCGCGGCGGTTTCCGCCGCGCTGAGCCCGAGCGGCTCCAGCAGCGACCAGCCCAGCGTCACCGGTTCGAGCTCTTCGCCGGCGACCGAGGCGAGGATCAGCGGGTGGCGGCCGGCGCCGTCGGTGACGACCACGCCGGAGTTCCAGAACCGCAGCGCCAGCCGGCGGGCCGGCGTCCCGGGCAAGGGCTTCAGCAGGGTGGCGAGCGGGATGCGGCCGACGTGGGTCAAGGGCCAGGGCGAATGGCCGGACAGTGTCTTGGTGGGCAGGATGGCGCCCAGCAGGCTGTCGAGCTGGCTCGCCTCCGACAGCCTCCAGCCGGCGGCCAGGAACGGCGTCACCAGCGCCTGCAGCGGCCGGTCGGATTGCAGGATCATCGGCTCGCCGTAGTCGCCGTCGAGCAGGATGCGGGCCGGCGGCTCGCGCGACCAGGCGCCGCCGAGCCAGTCGGCGCGGGCAAGCTCCACCACCGGGATCGGCACGATGTAGAGCTTCTGGGCGCGGGCATAACCGAGCGTCAGATGCGCCGGCGCCACGACCAGCGCGGCGAGCAGCACCAGTGCGGCCAGACCGCGGCGCGGCACCGCAAGGCCGCGGCCATGCAGCAGGAAGGCGGCGATGAAGACGATGGTGGTGCCGAAGGTGAGCCCGGCGAGCACATCGCTGGGCGAATGCGCCATCAGGTAGATACGCGAGACGCCGATCAGCGCGATCAGCAGGACGGTGGCGAGATAGACCGCGATCCGGTAGCGGCCGCCGGCGGCGCGGGCCAGGAACAGCGACAGCAGGCCATAGACGACGGTGGCATGGGCGATGTTGCCGGTGGCATGCAGGTGCGCGGCGGGCGCGCCGGCAGCCTGGGCGGTCGGGGTCTGGGCGAGCAGGGCGGAGAGCATCGGCTCGAAGGCGGCGGCGGCAAAGGCGGCGGCGAAGACGGTGGCGGCGACGGCCCATTGCCGGCGGACGGCGAAGAGCCCGACCAGGCCGAGCACGATCGGCGCCAAGAGCTGGGCATCGGCCAGCATGGTGATCGCGGTCATCCAGTGGGTCACCGTCTCGTCGCGCAGCGATTGGGCCAGCGCCGAGATCGCCGCATCCGAGCGCAGCAGGCCGGGGGCGAGCAGCAGCAGCGCGATCACATAGGAGAAGAGCCGCAATGCCAGCAGCGCCAGCAAGGCGAGCACGAAGGAGACGAAGAGCCCGTCGCGGTTTTCCAGCACGCGCACCGCGCCCTGGGCCCAGGGCGCCGGCAGCGGCACGAGCCGGGCGATCATCGCGCGGCGGGCGCGGTCGAGCCGCGGCAACAGGATGAAATAGACCAGCCGGGTGGCGAACCAGGCGAGCACCAGCACCAGCGCGATCAGCGCCACGAGCACCATCAGCCGGGGATCGGCCAGATGGGCGACGCGGATGCCGCGGCCGAGGGCGACGGCGGGCAGCAGATGGGCGCCGGACCAGGCGACGCCCGAAAGCACGTTGATGACGGTGAAGCGCAGCGGCCGCATCCCGGCCATCGCCGCGATCGCCGGCACCACCGCCTTGGCGCCGGGAATGAAGCGGACGATGAAGATCGACATGCCGCCGTAGCGGTCGAAGAAGGATTCGCCCTGGATCAGCACCTGCGGATATTTCGAGAAGGGCCAGAGCCCGCGGATGCGCTCGCCGTAGCGCCAGCCGAACCAGTAGGAGACAGAATCGCCGGCGATGCAGCCCAGGATCGTCGCCAGGAAGATCGGCCAGAACGGCAGCTCGCCCACCCCGATCAGCGTGCCGGCGCCAACCAGCACCGTGGTCGAGGGCACGAAAAGCCCGACGATGAGCAGCGCCTCGCCGAAGGCGACCAGGAAACAGACCCCGATGGTCAGCGAGGGATGCGCCGCCAGGAGACCGACCAGGCTGTCGAAAAGCGAGACCATGACGCGGCGGAGCATTCCGGCAAATCCCCTGCCTCCGCAAGCCCCGCCAGGGCCGGCC
>JAKAJW010000287.1 GCA_021813645.1 Pseudomonadota bacterium
ACCGATTTCACACCGACATGCACCGACAGTTTGCGTCGGGCGTTTGGGGGACTTCGGTCGGGACGGTGCCGGGGTCAGCCCGGCCGCCGGGCCCGATCGGCGGCCTGCATCCGCGGCGCGGGTCCGTAGCCATCGGGGCGGGCCCGGACCCGGAAAGCCCTCGCCGCCGGCCACGGCTTTGCCTATAACCCGAGCAAGACCCAGTAAGGAGACCTCGATGCCCGCCGCGCTTTCCCCGATCGACAAGGCGAAATTCGTCGCCGCCAAACGGGCGGTCGACTATGTTGAGAGCGGCATGAAGGTCGGGCTCGGCACCGGTTCGACGGCGGCCTGGATGGTGCGCTGCCTGGGCGAGATGGTGCGCGAGGACGGGCTGAAGATCGTCGGCGTGCCGACCTCGACGCGCACCGCCGAGCTGGCGCGGCAGGTTGGCATCAAGGTGGTCAGCCTCGACGAGGCGAAATGGCTCGACCTGACGATCGACGGTGCCGACGAGTTCGATCCAGAGCTGAACCTGATCAAGGGCGGCGGCGGGGCGCTGCTGCAGGAGAAGATCGTCGCCACCGCCTCGGATCAGATGATCGTGATCGCCGATGCGGCCAAGGAGGTCGCCCAGCTCGGCGCCTTCCCGCTGCCGGTCGAGGTGGTGCCCTTCGGCTGGCAGACCACCAAGGCGCTGGTCGAGGAGACGCTCGCCTCGCTCGACGTGCTGGGCCAGACCACCACGTTGCGGATGAACGGCGAGCGGCCGTTCCTGACCGACGAGGGCAATTACATCGTCGACGCCCATCTGCTGCGGATCGGCAATGCCCGCCAGTTGTCGCTGGTGCTGAACCAGATCCCCGGCGTGGTGGAGAACGGGCTGTTCATCGACATCTGCGACATCGCGGTGGTCGGCCATGGCGATGGCCGCGTCTCGGTGCGAGACGCCGCGAGCGGGCTCTGCGAGGAGACCACGATCGAGTTTGTCGAGCACGACAACATCTTCACCGACCTGGGCGAGTGACATGAGCTTCGATTTCGATCTGTTCGTCATCGGCGGCGGCTCCGGCGGGGTGCGCGCGGCGCGGGTGGCGGCCGAGGCGGGCGCTCGCGTCGGGCTGGCCGAGGAAAGCCGGATGGGCGGCACCTGCGTGATCCGCGGCTGCGTGCCGAAGAAGCTGATGGTCTTCGCCTCCTCCTATCCGGCCGCGGTGGCCGAGGCGCGCGCCTATGGCTGGTCGGCCCGGCTCGGCGGGTTCGACTGGCTGGCCTTCCGCGCCAAGCTGCATGGCGAGCTGGATCGACTGGAGGGGATCTATCGCGGCAATCTGCTGAAGGCCGGGGTGGCGATTTACGACGCCCGCGCGGTGCTGGAGGATGCGCATCGGGTGCGGCTGGACAGCGGCGAGAGCGTCAGCGCCAAGCACATCCTGGTGGCGACCGGGGCGCGGCCCTTCGTGCCGGAGTTTCCCGGCCACGAGCTGGCGCTGACCTCGAACGACATGTTCGACCTCGAAGCGCTGCCGAAGCGGCTGCTGGTGGTCGGCGGCGGCTATATCGCCTGCGAATTCGCCGGGATCATGAACGGGCTGGGCGTCGAGGTGACGCAGTTCTACCGCGGCGCGCAAATCCTGCGCGGCTTCGACGACGAGGCCCGCGGCCATGTCGCCGAGGCGATGCGGGCGCGCGGCATCGACATCCACTGCGGCACCGAGGTGCTGGCGATGGAGCGCGACGGGGCGGGGGTGCGGGTCGCCTGCACCGGCGGCAACGACCGCAGCTTCGACGCCGTGCTCTACGCCACCGGGCGGGTGCCGAATTCGGCCGGGCTGGGGCTGGAGGCGCTTGGCGTCGGGCTGGGCCGCAACGGCGAGGTGAAGGTCGACGCCTACAGCCAGACCGCGGTGCCCTCGATCTATGCGGTGGGCGATGTCACTGACCGGATCAACCTGACCCCGGTGGCGATCCGCGAGGGCCATGCCTTTGCCGACACCGTGTTCAACGGCCGGCCGACCACCGCGGATCACGAACTGGTCGCCTCGGCCGTGTTCACCCAGCCGGAACTGGGATCGGTCGGCCTGACCGAGGAGCAGGCGCGCGAGCGCGAGCCGATCGAGGTTTATTCCGCCGCCTTCCGGCCGATGCAAAGCCTGTTCGCCGGCCAGAACGAGAAGGTGATGATGAAGCTCATCGTCGCGCAGGCGAGCCGCAAGGTTCTGGGATGCCATATCGTCGCACCGGCGGCGGGCGAGATGATCCAACTCGCCGCGATTGCGATTAAGATGGGCGCCACAAAGGAAGATTTCGACCGCACCGTGGCGGTGCATCCGACCATGGCGGAGGAGTTGGTGACGCTCCGTAGCCCGGTGCGGAAGGCTTGACAATCGCCCCCCAGTCACCACCTCGGGGGGACGACAACAGGAAAGGCGGCCGATGGCAGGCAACAGCGGCGGACCCTGGGGCGGAGGCTCCGGCGGGTCGGGAGGATCGGGCGGCGGCAACGACAATCGGGGCGGCTGGCGTCCTCCGGGGGACGGGCCGGGCAACGACATCGACGAGTTGATGCGCAAGGGCCAGCAGAAGCTGAAGGTTCTGCTGGGCGGGCGTGGCGGCGGGCCGCAGGCGCCGATCGGCGGCGGCCGGGACGAGGGGCCCGGGCCGCGGGTGATCGGGCTCGGCGTCGCCGCGGTGCTGCTGCTGCTCTGGGGCTTTTCCTCGTTCTACACGGTGCGGCCGGAAGAACGGTCGGTCGAGCTGTTCCTGGGCAAGTTCTACCGCGTCGGCATGCCCGGCCTGAACTTCGCGCCCTGGCCGGTGGTGACCTACAAGGTGATCCCGACCACCGGCGAGCGGACCACCGACATCGGCTCGGGGCAGGGCGGGGCGAATGACAACGGCCTGATGCTGACCTCGGACCAGAACATCGTCGACGTGCATTTCCAGGTGGTCTGGAACGTCGACAATCCCGAGAAGTTCCTGTTCAACCTCGCCGATCCGACCGAGACGGTGCGGGCGGTCTCCGAGTCGGCGATGCGCGACATCATCGCGCGGACCGATTTGGCGCCGATCCTGAACAAGGACCGCGGCGAGATCTCGGCGCAGTTGCAGACCAATGTGCAGAAGACGCTGGACAGCTACGGCGCCGGCATCCGGGTGATCCGGGTGAACTTCGACAGCGCCGACCCGCCGAAGGAGGTGATCGATTCCTTCCGTGCGGTTCAGGCGGCGCAGCAGCAGCGCGACACCATGGTGAACGAGGCGCAGGCCTATGCCAACAAGGCGATCGGCGCGGCCAAGGGTCAGGCGGCCCAGACCGTGCAGGAGGCCGAGGGCTACAAGGCGCAGGTCGTCAACCTCGCCCAGGGCGACGCGAGCCGCTTCGACTCGGTCTACCAGTCCTATCAGAAGGCGCCCGAGGTGACCCGACGGCGGATGTATATCGACGCGATGGAATCGGTGCTGACCGGGATGCCCAAGGTGATCCTGGACGGCGTCGGCCAGAACGTGCTGCCCTATCTGCCGCTCGGCGGGGCGGCCGCGACGGCTGGCATGGGCACGGCGACGGGGACGATGGCGACGGGCACGATGGCGACGGGGGCAGGCAAATGAAGAACCGCTGGACCTATATCCTGCCCGGCGCCGTGCTGCTGGCCGCGCTCGGCCTGTCGTCGGTGTTCATCGTCGATCCGCGCCAGAAGGCGCTGGTGATGCAGTTCGGCCAGGTCGTGCAGGTGCGCGAGCAGCCCGGTTTCTACTTCAAGATCCCGTTCATCCAGGAGGTGGTGCGCTATGACGGCCGCATCCTGGGCCTGCCGACCCAGCCGCTGGAAGTCACCCCGCTGGACGACCGCCGGCTGGTGGTCGATGCCTTCGCCCGCTGGCGGATCGTCGATCTGGTGAAATTCCGCCAGGCGACCGGCCCGGAGGGCGTGCGCTTCGCGCAGAACCGGCTGGAGCAGATCCTGAACGCCGCGGTGCGCCAGGTGCTGGGCTCGGTGCCTTCGGACGCGGTGCTGTCGAACGACCGCACCAATCTGATGGGGCAGATCCGCGACCTCGCCCGCAAGGAGGCCAATTCGCTGGGCATCGACGTGATCGACGTGCGGTTGACCCGCACCGACCTGCCGGACCAGAACCTGGCCGCCACCTATGCGCGGATGAAGGCGGAGCGGCAGCGCGAGGCGGCGCAGGAGCTCGCGCTGGGCAATCAGGAGGCGCAATCGGTGCGCGCAAAGGCCGATCGCGACGCGCTGGAGATCACCTCGGCGGCCAAGAAGCAGGCCGATGTGATCCGCGGCCAGGCCGATGCCGAGCGCAACAAGATCTATGCCGAGGCCTATTCCAAGGATCCCGCCTTCTTCGCCTTCTACCGCTCGCTGCAGGCCTATCGCGCGGCGCTGAAGGGCAGCGACACCACCATCGTGCTGAGCCCGAAGGGGGAGTTCTGGGATTATTTCGGCAATGAGGCGGGCGTTGGTGCCGGCAGCGGCGCCGCCAGCGCGGCCAAACCGGCAGTTCCCGGGCAATGAGGCTGCTGCTGTTGGTGCTGGGCGGCGTCTTCGCCTTCGAGGGGCTGCTGCTGGCGCTGGCGCCGAAGCGGATCGAAGAGGCGATGGCGCTGTTCGCCCGGCTGACGGTCGATGCCCGCCGGGGCATCGGCCTCGGCGCGTTGGCGCTCGGCGTTGCGCTGATCGGTTTGGCGCGCGCCCATCTGGGTTGAGACAATCTGTCGCAGGCGCGGGAGATTTGGTTACATTCTCTCACCACCATTTGAGTCGCGGCGACGGGGATTGAGTTGCCATTTCGGGCCTCGGATCGCCCTTATGACGCCTGTGGTTCCGGCCGTCTGTCGGGACGAAGGCGATGAGGAAAGGAGTTCAACGTGACGAACAAACCCATGCACCCACCAGTGCGCTCTGCCGCCCCGATGCGCGCGCTCTGGACGGTCATGCTGGGCCTGGCGCTGGCGCTGGGGCAGAGCAGCATGGCCGTCGCGAATGCCGCGCCGACCGAGGGCTTTGCCGACCTGGCCGCCAAGGTGGCCCCGGCAGTGGTCGATATCACCACGCTCTCGACCGTCGCTGCACCCACCCAGCAGGGGCCGATGGTGCCGCCCGGCTCGCCCTTCGAGCAGTTCTTTCATGATTTCATGAACCAGAACGGCCAGAACGGCCAGCAGCCGAGCCAGCCGCAGCACAGCGAGGCGCTCGGCTCGGGCTTCGTGATTTCGCCGGACGGCTACATCGTGACGAACAACCACGTCATCGAGGGCGCCGACGACATCCAGGTCCAGTTCAAGGACGGCGAGAAGCTGACCGCCAAGGTGGTCGGCGTCGACAAGGCGACCGACATCGCGCTGCTGAAGGTGAGCGCGCCCAAGCCGCTGCCGGCGCTGCCCTTCGGCGACAGCTCGAAGATGCGGGTCGGCGACTGGGTGATTGCGATCGGCAACCCGCTCGGCCAGGGCTTCTCGGTGACCGCCGGGATCATCTCGGCCAAGGGCCGGACGCTGAACGGCACCTATGACAACTTCTTCCAGACCGACGCGGCGATCAACCGCGGCAACTCGGGCGGGCCGCTGATCAATCTCGACGGCCAGGTGATCGGGGTGAACACCGCGATCCTGAGCCCGAACGGCGGCTCGATCGGTATCGGCTTCTCGATGGCCTCCAACGTGGTGCAGAACGTCGTCGATCAGCTGCAGAAATACGGCGTGGTGAAACGCGGCTGGCTGGGCGTGCGGATCCAGGATGTGACGCCGGAGATGGCCGATGCGCTCGGTCTGCCGAAGGCGGAGGGCGCCATGGTCACCGACGTGCCGAAGGGCCCGGCGGCGGATGCCGGCATGAAGTCGGGCGACGTGATCGTGAAGTTCAACGGCACCGATGTGCCCGACACGCGTGAACTGGTGAGCGCGGTCGGCAATTCCGAGATCGGCAAGACGGTTCCGGTGGTGGTGTTCCGCGGCGGCAATGCCGTGACGCTGAACGTGACGCTGGGCAAGCGGGC
>JAKAJW010000347.1 GCA_021813645.1 Pseudomonadota bacterium
CGATCTCGAGCGCCACCGCCAAAGCTCCCAGGAACACCGTCCACTTACCGGCCATGGCACCATTCCCCTACCGAGGGCCTCGGCTGTCGCCAAAGCCTCACGTTACCTGCAAGACAACCAAGAGCCTTTCTTTTGCCACATTTTAACCACAAAAACAACGCGCTCTGCGCCCCACAACGATTTGTTGAGTCAGTCCGAAGACACTCTCCCTTTGGATGATTAATGTTGCACCTCTGGCAACAATGGGCCGCCTTTTGCCGGATTGCCTGCCCTCAGCCAGGCCCAGGGCCGAATGGACCCGCCTCGTCAGACGGTCGCCGATAACGAAGCCGGGCCCGCCAAACGCCGGCGCAATCCCGACGCGGGGAATCGGCAAAGCCCAGACGACACGCAAGCCGGCGAAGGCCGGGGGTGTGCCCGATCGCCAGGACGCGCAAAGATCGCCCCCTCTAGCCAAGCGCTCCGGCCGGCCCCGTGACAAGCCCCGCCGCACCGCCTATAAGGCGCCCGACGCCCCTTTCGGAACACGGACTTCGCCATGATCAAGGTATTCGGCCACAAATCTCCCGACACCGATTCCACCGGCTCGCCGATCATCTGGGCCTGGTATCTGACCGAGGTGAAGGGCACGCCGGCCAAGCCGATGCTGCTCGGCGAACCGAATACCGAAGCCGCCTTCATGTTGAAGCGCTGGGGTCTGGCCAAGCCGGAGATCATGCAGGACGTCGCGCCGGGCGAGACCTGTGTGATCGTCGACACCAACAATCCGGCCGAGCTGCCCGCCTCGATCAATGAGGCCAATGTGGTGCAGATCATCGACCATCACATGCTGGCCGGCGGGCTGAAGACCAAGGCGCCGATCGACATCACCGTGCGCCCGCTCGCCTGCACCGCGACGATCCTGATCGACCTGATGGGCGCGGATGCCGCGAAGATGCCCGACGCGATCAAATGCGCTGCGCTCTCCTGCATCCTGTCCGACACGCTGGAGTTCCGCTCGCCCACCACAACCGCGCATGACCGCGAGGTGGCGGAGCGCCTGGCGGCCGAGCTCGGCATCGCGATCCCGGACTATGCCGCAGAGCTGTTCGCCGCCAAGTCCGACGTCTCGGCCTTCTCCGACGCGGAACTGCTGCGGATGGATTCGAAGGAATACGAGGTTGCCGGCAAGCAGCTGCGCGTCTCGGTGCTGGAGACCACGGCGCCCAAGCTGCTGCTGGACCGCAAGGCCAGCCTGATGGCGGCGATGCCGGCGGTGGCGAAAGAGGACGGCGCCGATCAGGTGCTGCTCTTCATCGTCGACATCCTGCGCGAAGAGGCGACGCTGCTGGTGCCGAACGATCTGGTCAAGCAGATCGCCGAGGCAAGCTTCGGCTGCAAGGTGGCCGGCGACAGCGTGGTGCTGCCCGGCATCATGAGCCGCAAGAAGCAGATTATCCCGGCCCTGAAGCTCTGATCCGCCGCACATGACCCGCCTGATTTCCGCGCTTGCCGAGCTTACCGGCTACGAGGCTGTCTTCTGCGATCTCTGGGGCTGCCTGCACGACGGCTACAAACCGTTCCCGGCCGCGGTCGCCGCGCTGCAGGGATTCCGCGCCCGTGGCGGCAAGGTCGTGCTGATGACCAACGCGCCGCGGCCGGCGCCGGCGATCCGCAAGCACCTCGCCCAGATGGGCCTGCCGCGCGACACCTATGATCTGATCGTCTCCTCCGGCGACGCGACACAGGAAGCGATGCTGGCCGGCCTCGCCGGCCGCCGGCTGTTCCACATCGGCGCCCCGAAGGACGAGCCCTTCTTCACCGAGCGGGAGGAGGAGCCGGCGGCGCTCTCGGAGATCGAGCGGGTGCCGCTCAACCAGGCCGAAGGGGTGATCTGCACCGGCTTGGCCGACGACCTCACCGAAACCCCGCACGACTACCGCGCCACGCTCCTAGCCGCCAAGACCCAGGGCCTGCCGATGCTCTGCGCCAACCCCGACATCGTCGTGGACTTCGGCGACAAGCGGCTGTGGTGCGCCGGCGCCCTGGCCCGCGACTACGAGGAGATGGGTGGCAAGGCGCTCTATTTCGGCAAGCCCTGGAGCCCGATCTACGCCCTGGCCCGCCGCAAGTTGGCCGAGATCGGCTGCGCACCGCCGGAAGACCGCATCCTGGCGATCGGCGACGGCATCGACACCGACGTGCGCGGCGGATTGGGCGAGGGGATCGACACGCTCTTCGTCACCGGCGGCATCGCCGCGTCGGAGTTCGGTGACGACCCGGAAGCGCCCGATCCGGCCCGGCTCGCCGCCTGGCTCGAGGCGCGCCAGCTCTCCCCCACCGCCGCGATCGGCCGGCTGCGCTAGCCGGGCCGGGCGGCCGCGCCGCTCACCCGGCCGCGGCGCGTTCCAATGCGTCGAGATCGCCCGCCTCGATCGCGGGCAGCGCCGCCAGGATCCGTGCGATCGGCCAGTCCCACCAGGCCAGCCGCAGCAGCCGCGCGACCTCGTCGGGCGGAAAGCGCCGCCGCACCACGCGGGCGGGATTGCCCAGCGCCACCGCATAGGGCGGCACGTCGCGCGCCACCACCGCCTGGGCACCGATGATCGCGCCGGCGCCGATCGTCACCCCTGCCATCACCCGTGCCTCGTGGCCCAGCCAGACGTCGGGGCCGACGACGGTGTCGCCACGGCGCGCGCACTCATCGGCGTAGTCGCCCATCGTCGCGGGATCGAAGATCCGGAATGGGAAGCAGGAGAGCCCGGACATCGGGTGATAGGCCGAGGCGGTGATGAACCGCACCCCGTGGGCGATCTGGGCGAAGCGCCCGATCACCAGCCGCTCCGGCGCGCCGGGGAAGAGGTAGGGGGCGAGACGGGAGGCGCAATCCTCCACCGGTCCGAAATCCGAGTAATAGGCGTAGTCGCCGACCTCGATATTCGGATGGTCGATCACCGCCCTGAGGAAGACCGTGCCGGGATGGGCGCTGCCGTCGGGCAATGCCACGGGGTGGCGCGTGAGCGCGCTGGGAAAGCGTTGCATGGGAAGACCTTTGCTGATGTGCCGTTCGGTTCGGGATCAGAAAAGGGTCTTGTCCATGCCGTCCTCCATCGCTCGGCGCCAGGCTGCCTGTGCCGCGGCGCCCTGTCAACCTCCCGCGGCGGCCGAAGCACCGCGCCTCGGCTGCGCTATTTCTGCTGCTGGCTCGCCAGGTATTCCACCAGCGCCAGGATCCGCCCCTCGACGAAGGCCTGCTCGTCGGCCCTGCTGTAATAGGGCCCGAGCATCGCCGGCGCGTTCAGGCTGTAGCGCAGGCCCCAGGCCGGCATTTCGCTCGACCCATGCGCCCCCGAAATCCCCTCGCCCTTGATCATCTGATAGATCCGGGTGACCGGGAAGACGCCGCCGTTGGCCTTCTGCAGGCCGGTCAGGTCCGGCGCGCCGTTCTTCAAGACGACCGCCATCGGCCCGTCGCCCGTCGCATCCATGCCATGGCACTGGGCGCAACTGTTCGCGAACTCGAACTGGCCGATGGTCATCGGATCGCCGGCGAATGCCAAGCCCGCCTGGGCCACCAGCGCCGCCGCCAATGCAGGAACAAACCGTTTCATGCCTGGGACCTCCCTGAAAGCTGCACCAGGAGAGTTCCGCACGAGCGGCCCGGAATCGTCATTGACGGTGAGCAACCGGCCCGAAGACCGGGCCGAAAAAAAGCAAAGGGCCGCCCGAAGGCGGCCCTCGCGGAACCCTGTCGCTTGACTTACGCGATGATCTTGGAGACGACGCCGGCGCCGACGGTGCGGCCGCCTTCACGGATGGCGAAGCGCAGCTTCTCCTCCATGGCGATCGGCGCGATCAGCTCGACTTCGAACTTCAGGTTGTCGCCCGGCATCACCATCTCGGTGCCTTCCGGCAGCTTCACGGTGCCGGTCACGTCGGTGGTGCGGAAGTAGAACTGCGGGCGGTAGTTGGCGAAGAACGGGGTGTGGCGGCCGCCTTCTTCCTTGGTCAGGATGTAGGCTTCGGCCTCGAACTTCGTGTGCGGCGTCACCGAACCCGGCTTGCACAGCACCTGGCCGCGCTCGATGCCGTCGCGGTCCACGCCGCGCAGCAGCAGGCCGACGTTGTCGCCCGCCTCGCCCTGGTCCAGCAGCTTGCGGAACATCTCGACGCCGGTGCAGACCGTCTTCTTCGTCGGGCGGATGCCGACGATCTCCAGTTCCTCGCCGACCTTCACCACGCCGCGCTCGATCCGGCCGGTGGCAACCGTGCCGCGGCCCGAGATCGAGAACACGTCCTCGACCGGCATCAGGAACGGCTGGTCGACCGGCCGCGCCGGGGTCGGGATATAGGCGTCGACCGCTTCCATCAGCGCCTTGATCGAGTTCTCGCCGATCTCCGGGTCACGGCCTTCCAGCGCCGCCAGCGCCGAGCCCTTGATGATCGGAATGTCGTCGCCCGGGTAGTCGTAGGACGACAGCAGTTCGCGAACTTCCATCTCGACGAGCTCGAGCAGCTCCTCGTCGTCAACCTGGTCGACCTTGTTCATGTAAACGACCATGAACGGAATGCCGACCTGACGGCCCAGCAGGATGTGCTCGCGGGTCTGCGGCATCGGGCCGTCGGCCGCCGAAACCACCAGGATCGCGCCGTCCATCTGCGCCGCGCCCGTGATCATGTTCTTCACGTAGTCGGCGTGGCCGGGGCAGTCCACATGCGCATAGTGACGGTTCGGCGTCTCGTATTCCACATGCGCCGTCGAGATCGTGATCCCGCGCGCACGCTCTTCCGGCGCCGCGTCGATCATGTCGTAGGCCTTGAACTCGCCGAAATACTTCGTGATCGCCGCCGTCAGCGTCGTCTTGCCGTGGTCAACGTGGCCGATCGTGCCAACGTTCACATGCGGTTTCGTCCGTTCAAACTTCGCCTTTGCCATCGTCGCAGCGCCTCGTGCAGGGGGGGCCCGACGGGCCCGGTCAAAACACGGGGCGCGACTTAGCGAAGGCCCCTGGGAAAATCAAGCCGTCACTTCGAAGGAATCGGCCGCGGCCGCAGCGCGGGCGCCGCGGCGGCCGGCCCCGTCGCCGTGGTCGCCGCCGATCCGGCCTGCGGATTCGCCCCGGACGTGGCGGCCTCAGGCTGCGGCGCGCCCTCGGCCGGGAACCATTCGGGATGCTTCAGCAGCCAGTCCTGGATGTCCTTCGCGGCGTTGTAGGAGAGCACCTTCAGCTGTTCCGCCTTGGTCCGGGTCAGGCCGGAGCCGATGACGGTCTGCGGGCTGGTGCCCTCGAAGACGATGAACTGCTTCGGCTCGGGGTTGAGCAGCGTCTTGGTGGCGTCGTACCAGACCAGCACCTGCACGACGAGCACCGACTTCGGCGTCAGCACCAGCGGGATGCCAGGCGGCGCCAGCGCATAGCCCCGCACCGTCACGACGAAATCGTAGTAGTCGGTGCCGTCGTAGCGGCCGAAGCGGTCCTGCATCGCCTGTTTCAGCGCCGCCTGCCACTCCGCCCCGCTGGCATCGCGCGACACCGGGCCCTTCTGCATGCCGTCGGTCACCACCAGATTGAGCCCGAGCAGGAACTTGCCCAGCGGCGGCGGCGGCGCCTTCAGATCGTTCTTCGGGGCACAGGCCGCCAGCGCACAGAGCGCCAGCGCTTGGATCAGACGGGACAGCGTGGCGCGCATCGGCTCTCCGTGGCGTTCCGGGGATCTTCGGTCGGTCAGGCCCGGCAGGCTTACCCCAGCGGGCGGCGCGGGGCAAGTTGCCGGCCGGTCGCGGCTTTCCTATATCTCGCCCAGCAAGGGGACTTCGGCCATGGCTTTCGCGAGCGCATCAATCGACGAGGCGGCGGACCTGCCGGTGCGGGTGCCGCTGGTCACCGAACCGCTCGGCATCCTGGGCTCGCTGCGCAACGCCCGCCGCAACGTGCTGGAGCTGATCCCCGAGCTAGCCACCCATGTGCCGATCGTCTCCGGCCGCACCGGCAAGCGCTGGCATATGGT
>JAKAJW010000082.1 GCA_021813645.1 Pseudomonadota bacterium
CTGAGCGGCAGAGCGTCGCCGGCGGGCGCCGGGGCGCCGCCGGGGGACTTTCGCGCGGCGCGGCTTCGGGCTAGGAGGGGGCATGACCGAGATGCCCGACCTCCTGCCCGCGACCCGCCCCACCGTTCGGCTGATGCCGAAGGCGGAGGCGCGCGCGATCCGCTTTGGCTTTCCCTGGATCTATGCCGACGAATTGGTGTTGGACCGCCGCACCCGGGCGCTGGCGCCCGGAACGCTGGCCGTTCTGGAGGATGCCGAGCGCCGGCCGCTTGGCCTCGTGACCGTCAATCCGAACTCCAAGATCGTCGCCCGGATGCTCGACCGTGATCCGGCCGCCGAGATCGGAAAGTCCTGGTTTGTCAATAAGTTTCAGATCGCGCTTGAGATGCGCGAGCGGCTGTTTGCGGCGCCGTTCTACCGGCTCGTCCATGCCGAGGCCGATGGCCTGCCAGGGGTCATCGTCGACCGCTTCGGCGATGTCGCGGTGGTGCAGCCGAACGCTGCCTGGGCGGAGCGGTTGCTGGCGCCGCTGACCGAGGCGCTGGCCGAGGTCACCGGCGTTTCGGCGGTGGTGAAGAACGGCACCGGAAGGGCCCGCGGGCTCGAGGGGCTGGCCGAAGAAACGGTGGTGCTGCGCGGCGCGGTCGAGGGGCCGGTGGCGGTGCAGATGAACGGGGCGAGCTATCTCGCCGACCTGCTCGGCGGCCAGAAGACCGGGCTGTTCTTCGACCAGCGGCCCAACCACGCCTTCGCGCAAACCCTAGCCAAGGGTTCGAAAACGCTCGATGTTTTCTCCCATGTCGGGGGCTTTTCGCTGGCCGCGCTGGCCGGCGGCGCGGTTTCGGCGCTGGCGGTGGACAGCTCCGCCGCAGCGCTGACGCTGGCCGCCGAAGGCGCCCGGCGGATGGGCATGGAGACGCGCTTCGCCACCCGCCAGGGCGACGCTTTCGCGGTGCTGGAGGCTCTGGCCGCCGAAGGCGCGCGCTTCGATCTGGTGATCTGCGACCCGCCCGCCTTCGCGCCCAACAAACAGGCGCTGGAGGCCGGGCTGCGGGCCTATGAGCGGATCGCCCGGCTGGCCGCGCCGCTGGTCGCCGAGGGTGGCTATCTCGGCCTGTGCTCCTGCTCGCATGCCGTTGATATTTCGGCATTTCGGTCGGCCTGCGCGCGCGGGATCGGGCGTGGCGGGCGGCGCGGGCAGATCCTGCATACCGGTTTCGCCGGGCCGGATCACCCGGTGCTGCCGCAGCTGGCCGAAACGGCCTATCTGAAGGCGCTGTTCTTCCGTATGCTGCCGTGAAGGCGCTGCTCGACGCCTGCGTGCTCTATCCTACCGTGCTGCGCGAGGTGCTGCTCGGCGCCGCCCGCACCGGGCTTTACGAGCCGCTCTGGTCGGCCCGGATCCTGGAGGAATGGGCCCGCGCCGCGGCCAAGCTCGGCGCCGGGCAAGAGGCCCTGGCCAGAGGTGAGATCGCCCTGACCCGATCCGGGTTCCCTCGGGCGGAAGTAAAGGAAAACAAAGCGTTGGAGCAGCGTCTTTGGCTGCCCGACGCGGGGGACGTGCATGTGCTGGCCGCCGCGATCAGCGGCCATGCCGAGCTGATCGTGACCTTCAACGCGCAGGATTTTCCGCGCGGCCTGCTGGCCGAAGAAGGGCTGGGCCGGTCCGGCCCGGACGAGTTCCTGCTCGGCCTCGACCGGGCCGGGGTGGCGGCGGTGGCCGAGGCGGTGCGGGCCGAGGCGGAGCGGCTATCCGGTGTGCCGCAGCCGCTGCGGGCGCTGATGAAGCGCGCCGGGCTGCCGCGGCTGGGCAAGGCGCTGGCGGACTAGGTGGCCGGGGGCGCCGCGCGCCGCTTCGGGCGCGGCCTGAACTTCACCCGGTAACCGGCGGGCCGCAGCCGAAAAACGCAATACCGACATTGCACCGATTTGGCACCGATTTCGCACCGCAAAGCACCGCGGCCCGGTGCCGTCAGTCGGGCTCCGCCACGGTCGGCGCCGGGCCGGGCGGCCAGCCGGCGGTCAGCCGCTCGATCGCGGCGATTCGCTCGCGGGGCGCGGGATGGCTCATCAACCAGGCCGGGCCGCGGCCGCTGCCGGCCAGCGCGTCGAGCTTGGCGAAGAGCCGGCGCTGCGGTTCGGTGCCGAGGCCGGCCTTGGTCAGCAGCGCGGCGGCATAGGCATCGGCCTCGTATTCGTCCTGCCGACTGAGCCGAGCCGCCAGCAGGCCGCTGATCAGATCGGCCAGCCAGGCGCCGAGACCCGGCACGAAGCGCGACAGCAGCGCCACCAGCACCGCCCGCATCGCGTTCTGCGCCGAGAAGTCGATCATCCGCCGCCGGGCATGGCCGAGCGCGACATGGCCGAGCTCATGGGCGATGACGCTGGTCAGCTCTTCGGCGGTGACGGCGCCGGAACGGTAGCGCTCGTAGAAGCCGCGGGTGAGGAAGATCTGGCCGTCCGGTGCGGCCAGGCCGTTCACCGCCGGCTCCTCGTAGATCCGCATAGGCACGCTTTGCACGCCGAGCGCGGCGGCGAGCCGGTCGCAGAGCGCCAGCAGCCGGGCATCGGCCAGCGGCACCGAGCGGGCGCTGAGCGCCTTCAGCGTCCGCCAGGCAGAGAAGTGCCAGATCACCAACCCGGCGCCGAGGCCGAAGAGCAGGGGCAGGAGCCGCGCCAGCACGGTCAGCCCGGCAGCGGCGCGCTGCCGCCGCGCACCCGGTCGTAAAGCGCGAAATCCTCGGCGCAGGCCCGACGCAGCGCCGCCTCCAGCGCCGGCGACAGCCGGGTTTCCGCCTCCGGCGAGACATTCACCCGCGGCAGGGTGACGGCGTAGCCGAGCCGGTCTTCCAGGAAGGCGGTGAAGCGGTCGATCGCCTCATAGCAGAAGATGTGATCGGCGCCGTTGCCGTCCGGGCCGAGCAGGAAGCGGGCCTGGCTGCCGACATTGGCGAAGGCGGGGCGGGGTTTTTCCAGGTAGCCCGCGACGAATTCGTCGAAGCTCAGGCCCTGGGTGGAGTTCTGCGGGCTCATCACGTCGTCGCGCTGGCGGAAGCGATACCAGGAGCCGAGCCAGGCGACCGGCTCGCGCATCAGCGCCACCACGGTGAAGCGGGCGCCCCCGGCGGATTTCTCCAGATAGGGTTGGACGAAGCGGCGGTAGCGGTAGACCGGGGTGTGCTTGAGCACCGGCGGGCGCTGCACCACCACCTCGGCCAGCGATTCGAGCGCGGTCTCGACCGCGGTGGATCCCGCCTTGGGGGTGGCCAGAAACACCAGCCTCTGGTCCCAGAACACCAGCATCGCGCACCTTTCCCCAGCGGTTTCCCGGCCCCAATCCGCCGGGCCGCTCGGCGCGCCGCCCGGCCGGCCGCCCGGCCCCGCGCGCCCCGACCATGGCGGCGGGATCGACGTAAACTATCCATTAACCGAACTACGAAAAAGTCGGATCTTGAGAATTTGCGATTGAAATGTTCCTGGTTTGGTCTCATACAGATGAGAACAAGGGGCGAACATATGGCGGATTGCCCGAGCCTCCGGGCTATGGAATAAGGGATCATGCGATGACGCAGGCAAACCTTCTAGACTTCAACGGGACCCGCAGCATGGACAAGCAGAAGGCGCTGGATTCGGCGCTCGCCCAGATCGAGCGGCAATTCGGCAAGGGGTCGATCATGCGGCTCGGCGCAGACCGGCCGGTGTCGGAGATCGAGGCGACCTCGACCGGCTCGCTGGGGCTCGATATCGCGCTCGGCATCGGCGGGTTGCCGAAGGGGCGGATCGTCGAGATCTATGGGCCGGAAAGCTCGGGCAAGACGACGCTGACGCTGCATGTGGTGGCCGAGGAGCAGAAGAAGGGCGGGGTCTGCGCCTTCGTCGACGCCGAACATGCGCTCGACCCGAATTACGCCAAGAAGCTCGGGGTGAACCTCGACGAGCTGCTGATCTCGCAGCCCGACACCGGCGAGCAGGCGCTGGAGATCGTCGATACGCTGGTGCGCTCGGGCGCGGTGAGCCTGGTGGTGGTCGATTCGGTGGCGGCGCTGACGCCCAAGGCCGAGATCGAGGGCGACATGGGCGATGCCACGGTCGGCGCCCAGGCCCGGCTGATGAGCCAGGCGATGCGCAAGCTGACCGCCTCGATCGGCCGGTCGAACTGCATGGTGATCTTCATCAACCAGATCCGGATGAAGATCGGCGTGATGTTCGGCAACCCGGAGACCACCTCGGGCGGGCAGGCGCTGAAATTCTACGCCAGCGTCCGGCTCGACATCCGCCGCACCGGCGCGATCAAGGATCGCGACGAGGTGGTGGGCAACACCACCCGGGTGAAGGTGGTGAAGAACAAGGTGGCGCCGCCGTTCAAGCAGGTCGAGTTCGACATCATGTACGGCGAGGGGATCTCCAAGACCGGCGAGCTTCTGGACCTCGGCATCAAGGCCGGCGTGGTCGACAAGTCGGGTGCCTGGTATTCCTACCGCGACGAGCGGATCGGCCAGGGCCGCGAGAACGCCAAGGGCTTCCTGAAGGCCAATCCGGCGGTGGCGGCGGAGATCGAGGACAAGATCCGCGCCAGCCACGGGCTGGACTTCGGCATGGCGGCCGGCGGCGACGACGTCGTCGAGGAGTGAGCCGGGCCGGAAGGCCGCGGGGCCAGAGCCGGGATCAGGGCGGCTGATATTGGGGCCGCCAGGACCGGGGCGGCCGGTATGGGGATCCGGATCGCGGCGCGCGTTCAGCCGGCGCGCGTCGCCAGCGCCAGACCGTCGACCACGGCGGTGAAGGCTTCGCTGCGGTGCAGCTCGGCGGCCGGACAGACTGCCAGGGCCTCCGCGGCGACCAGGCCCATCAGGCTGGAGCCGCCGACCAGGATCACGGCGGCGATCCGCTCGGCGGCGATCCCGGCGAGGCCGAGCGTTTCCGCCATCGCCAGACCCAGTTCGGCCTGGAAGCCGCCGAGCGCGGCGGTAAGCGCGCCGGGGTCGATCGGCGCCGTCAGACCGGGCTCGATCGCGGCCATGTCGATGCTTGCCTGCGCTGCCCCGGCATTCGCGGCGATCTTGCCGGCCTCCACCGCAAAGGCGAGCTCGTGGCCGAGTTCCTTGTCGATCACGGTGCCGAGCCGGCCGAGCACCGCCGGCGTCACCGCCTGGCGGACCATCTCGGCCACCGCGCGGCGGGTTTCCGGCGTGTAGAGGAAGGGGATCTTGGCCCAAGTCGAGAGATCGGCATAGAGCGCGTTCGGCACCGGCAGCCGGCCGGTGCCAAGCGTCCGGTTCAACTCGCCGCCGCGACCCAGCAGCGGCATCGCCTGGCGCATCGACACCGCATGGTCGAAATCGGTGCCGCCGAGCCGGATGCCGTGGCTCGCCAGGATGCGCACCCCGCCGGTGCCGGCCGTCGTGCCGGCCGTCTCGAACACGGTGAAGTCCGAGGTGCCGCCGCCGATGTCGACGATCAGCCCGAGCCCGCCGGCGCGGCCGAGCCCATGCGTGGCCAGCGCCGCCGCCTCCGGCTCGAACAGGAAGCGGACCTCGTCGAAGCCAGCCGCCAGGTAGCAGCCGCGCAGATCGGCCTCGGCGCGGGCGTCGCGGGCGGCGTCGGCGGAATGGAAATGCACCGGGCGGCCGGACAGGACGCGGGGGAAGGCGCGGCCCGCCTGCGCTTCGGCGCGTGCCTTCAGCGTGGCCAGGAAGGCGGTCACGATCTCGGCCAGGGTGCGCCGCCGGCCGCCGATCAGCCGCGGCTCGTGAAACAGCGCGGTGCCGAGCACGCTTTTCAGCGCCCGCATGTAGCGGCCCTCTTCGCCGGCGATCAGCGCCGCGGTGGCGACGCTGCCGATCCGCATCGGGCCGCCGTCGCCGGGAAAGAACACCGCGGTGGGCAGCGTCTCGGCGCCCGGCTCGATCGCCAGGCGGCGGGGCGTGGCGCCGTCGAGGAAGGCCGCCGCGGAATTCGACGTGCCGAAATCGACGGCGAGTGCGCAAT
>JAKAJW010000222.1 GCA_021813645.1 Pseudomonadota bacterium
CCCGGCGACCCGATGACCCATACCCGCCGAATGCTCGGCCTCGATGCCGTCGATACCGAGACCGGGCGCACCCGGCTCAAGCTGATCGACGGATCGGCCCATGTGATCGGCACCCAGAAAGCCTTGCCGCCTCAGGAGACGCACTGATGCCCATCCACGAAAAGTCGCTCATCCGCCCCGAGAACCTGAAGGAGCAGGAGCATCTCGTCATCGAGGGGATGGACGTCTCCGGTCACTGGTCGACCTTCATCGAAGGTCGCTCGCTGACCGACTACAACGAGAACATGCAGGAAGAGATCGCTCAGCTGCCCGGCGGCGAAAACATCCACCGCTGCTGGCAGTGCGGCTCCTGCACCAACGCTTGCACCGTCAACGCGGTGAACCCGGATTTCAACCCGCGCTACTGGATTTACCTGATCCGCCTCGGCATGGAACAGGAACTTCTGCGCGACAAGGACATCATCTGGCAGTGCGTCAGCTGCAACAAATGCACCTATGCCTGCCCGCGCGACGTGGTGCCAGAAGGCGTGATGAAGGCGACGGCGCATTGGCTGGAACTGAAAGGCCACACGCCGAAGTCGCCGTCGACCATTTTCGACGAGGGCTTCTCGGGCCAGGTCATCAACCGCGGCAAGATCGAAGACGGTCTGGTTCTGCGGGACTTCTTCAAGGAAACCGGGCAGCCGCTGCGCCAGCCCTGGCTTGAAACGATGGTCTTGGGCCTGATCAAGCGGTTCCCGATCTTCTACCTGATCCGCCTGGGCTGGAGCACGGTGTTCCGTCCGAAGACCAAAGGCTGGGGCCGCGCCCGTGCTGCGATCAACGAATACGTTCATGAAGTGGAAGCCCATCACCGCAAGGTTCTCGGGCTCGATGGGAAGGGAGCCGAATGATGGGTGACCAAAACTACAAGAAGGTCGCGTATTACCCGGGCTGCGCGCTGGAAGGCTCGGGCCACGCCTACAACGCGTCCACCAAGGCGGTGGGCAAGGAGCTCGGCCTCGACCTCGTCGAGATCGAGAACTGGAACTGCTGCGGCGCGATGGAAGTGAAGAACATCGACCCGAAGATCCAAACCTACCTGTCGGCCCGCAACCTTTCGATCACCGAAGAGATGGGCTTCGACACCGTGATGGCGCCCTGCAACGGCTGCTACCACAACCTGAAGAAGGCCGAATACGACCTGGGCCATGACGAGAAGTCGGTCGAGATCAACGACCGGCTTTCGAAGAAGGCCGGGCACAAAACCTACGAAGCGGGCAAGGTCGAGACCATCCACGCGCTGGACTGGATCAAGAAGGCGGTCGGCGAAGAAGAGATCTCTCGCCGGGTGAAGAATTCGCTGAAGGGCCTGAAGGTCGCGAACTACTACGGCTGCATGTACACCCGCCCGCGTCACATCTTCCCCGAGAAGGACAAGGGGCCGGGCACAGAATCGACCGCGAAGCCGCATTTCATGGACGATATCCTGGCCGCCGCCGGCGCCCAGAATGTCGACTTCCCGCTGAAGACGGCCTGCTGCGGCGGCGCGCATTCGCTGTCCGACAGCGATACCTCGACCAAGCTGGTCCTGAACATCCTGACCGCTGCGGAGGCCTGCGGCGCCGATGTGATCGCCACCGAGTGCCCGACCTGCCACACTGGACTTGAGATGCATCAAATCCGGGCTGAGAAGGTTCTTGGTAGAAAGACCAACGTGAAGATCCTCTACTTCACGCAGCTACTGGGCATCGCGCTCGGACTGTCGCCGAACAAGGTGGCCATGCAGGAGAATTTCTCCGACGCCAAGCCGCTGCTGAAGGAAAAGGGCCTCGTATGACCGATCTTCCCCGCCGCTCCATCGAAGAGATCACGGAGCGGACGGACCAGATCATCGGCGCCGATAGTGCGGCGCTCGTAGCCAGCGCCCCGGCGCTGGCGGACGAGCTTCTGGCTATGGGCGAAGACGTGCTGTTGGCTTGGCTCGTGGCCAAGGGCCAACAGCCGACCGAGGAACTGTCCGAGGGCTTCCGGTTGTTGGCGCTGCATCGCCAAGGGTCGCGCGGCAATCCGAGCTTCAATGCCTGCCGCGAGACCGCCCGCGAGATCGTCTACCACCGCAATCTGGTTCTTGCCGAAACGCAACCAGAGGCGCAGGCACGCAACCTGCGGCTTGGCGCCATGGTGGTGCGTCATCTTGCGCTCTTCATTGAGGGCAAGCTACAGGCCGATGGTCTCGGCGAGTTTTGCTGTTCGTCCCGCCCGATCCGGCAGGGCGAGGCCGATAAATTGAAAACTGAAGCCCAATAAGGAGCCGAAAGATGCCAGTGGTCCGTGGCTGCGACCTTCCCGACGATCTGCTCTACGACGTGGAGAACAACCTTTGGTACCGGCCAGAGGGCGACGGGACCTACACCGTCGGAATGACGATGATCGCCACCGGCATGGCCGGCCAGCTCGTGGCCTTCACGGCAAAGAAGGCCGGTAAGACGATCGGCGCCGGCAAATCCTGCGCGACGATCGAAAGCGGCAAATGGGTGGGTCCGGCGAAGCTTGGCTTCGACGCCGAGATCGTCGCGGTGAACGACGACCTCACCACGGACCCGAAGATGGCCAACTCTGATCCCTACGGCAAAGGCTGGATGGTCAAGGTGAAGCCCGCCGGCGATATCGGTGCCCTGACGAAGGGCAGCGAGGTGGCCGGGCCCTACGAAGCCAAGATGGCCGCAGACAACTTCGCCGGCTGCGCCTGACCAGCGCAATCGCCGGCAGCAGACGGCACGCGACGCAGTGGGGTGAGACGCTGCGCCGCAACCAAGAATGTCAGACCGATGCTGCCGGCACGACCGGCAAGGAGGGGAAATGAGCGACGAAACCAACGCAAAGTCGATGTCCATCATCGTGACCAAGGGGACGCTGGACTGGGCCTACCCGCCCTTCATCCTGGCGACCACCGCGGCCGCGATGGGACTGGACGTGACGATGTTCTTCACCTTCTACGGGCTTGCGCTCCTGAAGAAGGACCTGGACCTGAAGGTCAACCCGCTGGGCAATGCGGCCATGGAAATGCCGATGGGCGGCGGGCACATGGCCATGCCGAACATTCTGGCGGCGCTGCCCGGGGCGACGGCGCTGACCACCAACATGATGAAGAACATGATCAAGAAGAAGGGCGTGGCCTCGATCGAGGAACTGCGCGACATGGCGCTCGAAGCCGACGTGAAGATGATCGCCTGCCAAATGACCATGGACCTCTTTGAATACAAGAAAGAGGACATGATCGAGGGCCCGGTGCTCGGCGGTGCGGCCTCCTGGGTGGACGTGGCCACCCGCAGCGACATCAACCTCTATATCTGAGACGAAAGGAACGAACATGGCCGATCAGGTTCTCGACGCGAAAGGGCTGAACTGCCCGCTGCCGATCCTGCGCACCAAGAAGGCGCTGAAAGACATGCCGACGGGCGCAACGCTGGAAATCCTCGCGACCGATCCCGGCGCGGTGAAGGATTTCGAAGCGTTCTGCCGCACCACCGGGAACGAGCTTGTCTCGTCGAACGTGAACGGCGGCGTCTACAGCTTCGTGATCAAGCACACCGCCTGAAGAAGCGCAGGGACGTTGTCCAGGGGCCGCGGCAATTTTGCCCGGCCCTTTTTTCATGCCGGTGGGCATGGGCCAAACCGCAGCTGCGCCCCGCAGCGCTAGACACAGAACTCGTCATAGAGCGTTGAAATAACACGAAGCGTATGGCCGTCGGTCAGCGTGTAGGTGATCGACCGGCCATCGCGGCGGCAATCGACCAAGCCATCGTCGCGCAATCGCGCAAGCTGCTTCGAAACCGCCGATTGCGGCAATTGCAGGAACTCTTCCAGCTCCCCGACGGTCAGCGGCCCCTCGGCCAACCGACACAGGATGACCAGTCGCGCCGGATGCGAAAGCGCCTTGAGGAATTCCGTTGTCCGAAGGGCGTTTTCAAGCATATCGGCCGCCCTGTGTTTCTGCAGCAGCACACACCCTTCCATGTCACGCGCGCCTAGGTCCATCTCGCAGTCCCCGTGCTAACCCCGGACAAATCTATCACTCCTTCACGTATCGACAATCTGCCAATTTTGTAAGGCGGGCGTGTGGCCCTCCCCCAACGGCCTCAATAGGCTAACCGTGTCAGACTCACCGCGGCCGCCAGCCCGGCAAAGCCGGCGCCGAGGAACAACGAAAGGTTTGCGCCTGTCATGCCGAATTGCGCCAGCAGCAGCGCCACCAGCGCCGCGCCGATCGACTGGCCGGTCAGCCGGGCGGTTCCGAGCATGCCATTGGCGGCCCCGGACCTCTCGCGGGGGGCCGAGCCGATCAGAATGCGGTTGTTGGGCGACTGAAACAGACCGAAGCCCAAACCGCACAGCACCATCCGCCAGGCGATGTCCCACGGCGCCGGATGGGCCACCATCACGCCGAGCGCCACCAGGCCCAGGGTGAGCATTACCAGGCCGATGCCGCCCAGGATCGCCGGCGAATAGCTGTCGGCGAGTTTGCCGGCGATGGGCGCGGCGACCGCGACGGCTAGGGGCCAGGGGCTCATCAACAGGCCCATCTGCTCAGGCGAGAACCCCCCGACGGTCTGCAGCGAAAACGGGAGCGAGACGAAGGCCAGGATCTGCGCAGCAAAGGCCGCGATCGACGTCGCAATCGAGAGGCTGAACACCGGCCGGCCGATCAAATCCAGCGGGAGCATCGGCCGCTTCGAGCGCCGCGATCGGCCCACCAGCGCCCAGCCCGCCAGTAAGGTGCCGAAGGCCTGCGGCAGGGTGACCAGCCAGGACAGGTCGTGGCCGATGGAATCGATGGTGGTAATCAAGAGCCCGATCGTCGCCGCCGAGAGGATTGCGCTGACCCAGTCGAACGGATGGTCTGCCCGGTCGCTTTCCGGCAGGCTCCGGAAGCCGAGCGCCAGGGTCAAAATCCCCAGCGGGACATTTAGGGCAAAGAGCCAACGCCAGCTTGCGACCGAGAGCACGAGCCCGGCGATCGCCGGTCCGGCAGTCGCCGCCGAGGCGACGACCAAGGCGTTGATCCCGATGGCGAAGCCGAATGTCTCGCGCGAGACCGTGTAGCGCAGCACCGCCGCGTTGACGCTCATCAGCCCGGCCGCGCCGAGCCCTTGGAACACCCGCGCCGTGGTCAAGGTGGCCAGGGAATCCGAAGAGATGCAGCCGACCGAAGCAACCGTGAACAGCGCGATGCCGATCAGATAGATCCAGCGGTATCCGAACTTTTCCCCAAGCGTCGACAACGGCAGCAGGGCCATGACGATCGCGAGCTGGTAGCCGTTGACGATCCAGATCGAGGTGGCGGCCGGAGCGTTGAACTCCTGCGCGATTGTCGGCAGGGCGACATTCGCGATGGTGCCGTCGAGCACGGCGAGCGTCAGGCCCACGATGATCGTCGCCCAGGCGAAATAGCGCCGTGGTGCCGGCAATCCGTCCGCCTCGACCGACCTCGCCCTTCTGCCGTTCGGCGCCGTCTCCTGCGCCACTGCCCGATCCATGCGGCCGTCCTCGCGACTCTGGGCCAATCCCCGGAATATCTTCCGCCGGCAACATATGCCCCATCGACCCAAGATCCAGCCCTCGAATTGTGTACCATCGCACACCCAATGGCCCGACTTCGTGCGGCACCGCGCTGGCCGCTCTGGACCTTCAACCAGGTGCCCTCTAGGCTCGCCCCGAAAAGGGGGGCCGATGCTTCGCTTCATGCTGTCGCGCTTGGGATCGCTCGTGCTCAGCCTGTTCGCGGCGAGCCTTGCGATCTTTGCCGTGGTCCAGGTGATCCCCGGCGATCCGGCGACCTTCATGATGGGACTGAACGCCACGCCCGAGTCGGTCGAGACCCTGAGACGGACGCTGGGCCTCACCGGCCCGCTGCCGCTTCGCTATCTGCACTGGGCCACCGGCATGCTGACGGGCGACTTCGGCATCTCCTACACCTATCGCGTGCCGGTCGCC
>JAKAJW010000089.1 GCA_021813645.1 Pseudomonadota bacterium
CTTCGAGCGGGTGCCGGTGGACCTGCTGGCCGGCGAGAACCGGCGGCCGGAGCATCTGGCGCGCAATCCGCAGGGCCTGGTGCCGGCGCTGGAGATCGACGGGCGGATGCTGACGCAATCACTCGCCATTCTGGAATATCTCGACGAGACGCGGGCGGCGGGCTTCCTGCCCGACGAGCCGGCCGGCCGGGCGCGGGTGCGGGCGCTGGCCTATGCGGTGGCGATGGAGATCCATCCGGTGTGCAACTCCTCGGTGGCGCGCTTCGCGGTGGAGCATTCGGGCGGCGGCCTCACGATGGAGGGCTGGATGGCGGCCTTCATCCCCGCGCGGATGGCGGCGCTCGAGGCGATGCTGGACGATCCGGCCACCGGCGACTTCTGCCACGGCGCGCGGCCGAGCCTGGCCGATATCTGTCTGGTGCCGCAGCTCTACAACGCGCGGCGCTGGGGGATCGACGTCACGTCATGGCGGCGCTGCCTGGCGATCGAGGCTAGGATGCTGACGATTCCGGCGGTGCAGCGGGCGGTGCCGGAGCAGGTGAAACCGGAGGGGCCATGAACGAGATCGTCATTCTGTCCGGCGCGCGGACGGCCATCGGCGGCTTCGGCGGCGCCTTGTCGGGCATGCCGCCGACCGAGCTGGCGACGGTGGCCGCGAAGGCGGCGCTGGAGCGCGCCGGGGTGGCGCCGGCGCAGATCGGCACGGTGGTCTTCGGCACCGTCATCAATACCGAACCGAAGGACATGTATCTGTCGCGCATCGCGGCGATGCAGGCCGGCGTGCCGGAGACGGTGCCGGCGATGAACGTGAACCGGCTCTGCGGCTCGGGGGCGCAGGCCGTCGTCTCGGCGGCGCAGGCGCTGATGCTGGGCGATGCCGATTTCGCGCTGGCCGGCGGGGCGGAATGCATGAGCCGCGCGCCCTATGTGGTGCCGGCGGCGCGCTGGGGCCAGAAGATGGGCGATGTCACCGCGCTCGACATGATGCTGGGCACGCTGAACTGCCCGTTCGGTTCGGGCCATATGGGGATCACCGCCGAGAATGTGGCGGCCGAACATCAGGTGAGCCGGGCCGCGCAGGACGCCTTCGCGCTGGAGAGCCAGCAGCGGGCGGCGCGGGCGATCGCCGAGGGCCGGTTTCAGGCCGAGATCGTGCCGGTCGAGGTGCCGGGGCGGAAGGGGCCGGTGGTCTTCGCGGTGGACGAGCACCCCAAGCAGACCTCGGCCGAGGCGCTGGCCGGGCTGAAGCCCGCCTTCCAGAAGGGCGGCACGGTGACGGCGGGCAATGCCTCGGGCATCAACGACGGCGCGGCGGCGCTGGTGCTGGCCCGGGCCGAGGCGGCGCGGCAGGCCGGGCTGACGCCGCGGGCGCGCATCCTCGGCTATGCCCATGCCGGGGTGCGGCCGGAGGTGATGGGGATCGGCCCGGTGCCGGCGGTGCGGGCGCTCTGCGCGCGGACCGGGCTGGCGGTCGGCGATTTCGACGTGATCGAATCGAACGAGGCCTTTGCCGCCCAGGCGCTGGCGGTTTCGGCCGCGCTCGGGCTCGATCCGGCGCGGGTGAACCCGAACGGCGGCGCCATCGCGCTGGGTCATCCGGTGGGCGCCACCGGGGCGATCCTGACCGTGAAGGCGCTTCACGAGCTGGAGCGGATCGGCGGCCGGCGCGCGCTGATCACCATGTGCATCGGCGGCGGCCAGGGCATCGCCCTGGCGATCGAGCGGGTCTGACGGGCGGCCGGCGGGGCGACCGAACCGCCGGTTTTGTCGCAGGCCGATCACGGGGAAGTTTACAGCGATTGCCTTCACCCGCGGCGCGATGGCGGCCATAGACGGTTTGAACCCGTCTTTGTCAGCATCCGAGCGAGCGAGGGAGCATGAGCCGTAACAGGAACCAAGCCAGCCTTTCCGCCACCGAGTTCCGGTCCACCGCAGCGATCGCGGCGATCTACATGTCGCGGCTTCTCGGGCTGTTCATGATCTACCCGGTCTTCGCGCATTTCGCCGGCGGGCTGCGCGGCGCCACGCCGACCACGATCGGCCTGGCGCTGGGCGTCTACGGCTTGACCCAGGGGTTGCTGCAGATCCCGTTCGGGCTGCTGTCGGACCGGGTCGGCCGGCGCCGGATGGTGGTGTTCGGGCTTGCCATGTTCTGTCTGGGCAGCATCGTCGCCGCGCTCTCGAGCGCGATCTGGGGCGTGCTGATCGGCCGGGCGCTGCAGGGGGCGGGGGCGATCGGCTCGGTGCTGCTGGCCTCGGTCGCCGACGTCACCCGCGCCGAGACCCGCACCCGGGCGATGGCGATCGTCGGCGTGTCGATCGGGTTTTCCTTCATGGTGGCGGTCGTGCTGGGGCCGCTGGTCGCCTATTTCGGCGGCCTGTCGGGGATCTTCTGGCTGACCGCGGCGCTGGCGCTGGTCGGCATCGGCATCGCCGCCGCGGTGCTGCCGAGCCGCGAGACGCATGAGGCCGGCGTCGGGATCGCGCCGACCCGGTTCCGGCAGGTGCTGACCGACCGCCGGCTGCTGGAGCTGGATTTCGCCATCTTCATCCTGCACGCGACGATGACGGCGCTGTTCCTGGCGGTTCCCGGCATCGTGGCGCGCACCATGGGGCTGCACGGCGGGTCCGCCTGGGTGCTGTATCTGCCGGTGCTGGCGGCGGCGGCGGTGCTGATGGTGCCCTTCGTGATCGCCGCCGAGAAGCACGGCCGGATGACCCAGATGCGGCTTCTGGCGATCGCCGGCATCGGGGGGAGCGAGCTTTTGCTGCTGGTTCTGGGCGGCAGCGCGGTGGCCGTGGTGGCCGGGCTGGTGCTGTTCTTCACCGCCTTCACCGTGCTCGAGGCGCTCTTGCCCTCGCTGCTGACCAAGGCGGCGCCCGCCTCGGCCAAGGGCACCGCCTCGGGGATCTATTCCAGCTCGCAGTTCATCGGCATCTTCGTCGGCGGCAGCCTGGGCGGCATGGCGATGCAGCAGGGCGGCCCCGGCGCGCTCTTGGCCTTCGTGCTGGCGCTGACCGTGGTTTGGGGCGCCAGCCAGACGGTGCGCCGGCGGGCGGCGGAAGGCCCGGCCGGCTAGGCTCCGGCGACATCGGCGCGCGAGACGGCTTGCAGACTCGCCGCCGCTGGCCTATATCCGCCTTGACAGCGGCGCCTTGGGGTCCAAACCCGAGGCCCACCGAAAGGATGGACGGGCCGCGCGCCCGTTTTTTTGTTTTCGGAACCCGGATGACCGACCTGATCGCCAAGACCGCCATCGACCGGCGCCTCGCCGAGATCGTCACCCCGACGATCGAGGGGCTGGGATTCGAGCTTGTCCGCATCCGCCTGATGGGCGGACAGAAGCGGGTGCTGCAGATCATGGCCGACCGGCCGGAGGGCGGCATCGAGGTCGAGGATTGCGCCAAGATCTCCACCGCCGTGTCGGCCGTGCTCGACGTCGAGGATCCGCTCGAGGATGCCTATGTGCTGGAGGTCTCCTCGCCGGGGATCGACCGGCCGCTGACCCGGCTGAAGGATTTCGACGCCTGGCGCGGCTGGGAGGCGCGGATCGAGACCACCGAGCTGATCGACGGCCGGCGGCGGTTCAAGGGGATCCTGCAAGGCACCGAGGAGGACGAGGTGCTGATCGAGATCGAAGGGCCGAAGGGCGAGGAGCCGATCACCATCGGGCTCAAGTTCGACTGGCTCTCCGATGCCAAGCTCATTCTGACCGACGAGTTGATCACCGAGATGCTGCGGCAACGGAAGGCCGCCGGCGTGGTGGACGAAAGCCGGTTCGACGAAATCGAGGAAGAGGGCGGGGAAGACGACCAGCCCGCCGAGACGAAACACTGACGCCAGGAGGCCTTGATGGCGATTACCTCAGCCAACCAGCTGGAACTTCTGCAGACCGCCGAGGCGGTGGCGCGCGAGAAGATGATCGACCCGGATCTGGTGATCCAGGCGATGGAAGACAGCCTCGCCCGGGCGGCGAAGTCGCGCTATGGCGCGGAGCTCGACATCCGGGTGCATATCGACCGCAAGACCGGCCGGGCGACCTTCACCCGCGTCCGCACCGTGGTCGAGGACGATCTGGTGGAGAATCACCAGGCCCAGCTGACGGTGAAGCAGGCCCAGGCCTATAAGAAGGACGCCCAGGTCGGCGACGAGCTGATCGACGAGGTGCCGCCGGTGGAGATGGGCCGGATCGCGGCGCAATCGGCCAAGCAGGTGATCCTGCAGAAGGTGCGCGAGGCCGAGCGCGACCGCCAGTTCGAGGAATTCAAGGACCGCAAGGGCACGATCATCAACGGTCAGGTCAAGCGCGAGGAATACGGCAATGTCATCGTCGACATCGGCCGGGGCGAGGGCATCCTGCGGCGCAACGAGAAGATCGGCCGCGAAAGCTACCGGATCGGCGACCGCATCCGCTGCTACATCAAGGATGTCCGCCGCGAGGCGCGCGGGCCGCAGGTGTTCCTGAGCCGGACCGACCCGCAGTTCATGGCCGAGCTGTTCAAGATGGAAGTGCCGGAGATCTACGACGGCATCATCGAGATCAAGGCGGTGGCCCGCGATCCGGGCTCGCGCGCGAAGATCGCGGTGATCTCCTACGACAACTCGATCGACCCGGTGGGCGCCTGCGTCGGTATGCGCGGCAGCCGCGTGCAGGCGGTGGTGAACGAGCTGCAGGGCGAGAAGATCGACATCATCCCCTGGAACCAGGATCAGGCGACCTTCCTCGTCAACGCGCTGCAGCCGGCCGAGGTGTCCAAGGTCGTGATCGACGAAGAGGGCGGCAAGATCGAGGTGGTGGTGCCCGACGAGCAGCTGTCGCTGGCGATCGGCCGGCGCGGCCAGAACGTGCGGCTGGCCAGCCAGCTGACCGGGCTCGACATCGACATCATGACCGAGGCGGAAGAGAGCCAGCGCCGCCAGGCGGAATTCGCCGAGCGGACCCAGCTGTTCATGGACACGCTGGACGTCGACGAGATGATGGCGCAGCTGCTGGTCGCCGAGGGCTTCACCAGCCTCGAGGAAGTGGCCTATGTCGACATGGACGAGCTGCTGTCGATCGACGGGTTCGACGAGGACACCGCCGAAGAGCTGCAGGCCCGCGCCCGCGACGTGCTGGAAGAGCAGAACCGCAAGGCGCTGGAGCATGCCCGCGCGCTGGGTGCCGAGGACAGCCTGATCGGCTTCGAGGGGCTGACGCCGCAGATGGTCGAGGCGCTGGCGCTCGACGGGGTGAAGACGCTCGAGGACTTCGCCACCTGCGCCGACTGGGAGCTGGCCGGCGGCTGGACCACCGAGAACGGCGAGCGCAAGAAGGACGAGGGCGTCCTCGAGAAGTTCGACATGAGCCTGGAAGAGGCGCAGCACCTGATCATGACGGCGCGGGTGATGCTGGGCTGGGTCGACCCGTCCGAGCTTGCGGCGCTTGACGCCGAAGACGAGGAAGAGGCCGCCGAGGACGAGGCGGAGGCCTGAGGACGATGACGCGCGGCGGCGCCGAAAACACGGCGGAAGCGCCGGAACGGCGCTGCATCGTCACCGGCGAGGTGCAGCCCAAGGCCGGGCTGCTGCGCTTCGTGGTGGATCCCGAAGGCCGGCTGGCGCCCGATCTGCTGGGCCGGCTGCCGGGGCGGGGGATCTGGGTCTCTGCCGACCGGGCGGCGCTGGAGAAGGCGGCCAAGAAGGGGCTGTTCTCCCGCGCCGCGCGGCGCAGCGTGACGGTGCCCGAGGAATTGGCCGATACGGTCGAGGCAGCCCTTGCCCGCCGCGTGGTGGAGCTTATCTCTCTGGCGCGGAAGGCGGGCGAGGCGGTCTGCGGCTTCGAGAAGGTGAAGGACTGGCTGGCCAAGGGCAAGGCCGAGGTTCTGATCCAGGCCTCCGACGGGTCGGAGCGGGGAAAGGCGAAGCTGCATCCGCCGGGCGGCGATGACAGCTTCGTGGGTTGTCTGACAGCCCAGGAAATC